>JAIRXX010000215.1 GCA_031268065.1 Propionibacteriaceae bacterium | reverse complement strand
GTGCGCTGCCGCCGCACTATCGAGCCTTTGTCCCCCGCCGGATAGTCGATCCAGATGCCCCGTTCGGAATCGATGCTCACGGCGAGGGCGTGGTAGAGGTTGCGGGACACGTCTGCCAGCCCGCGGGTGAGACCTCCGATGGTGGCGAAGTTGAGATCTTCCAGCAGCGCCCCATTCGGGGTGAAGAACACAGTCCGGGATTCCGGATTGGTGGCGACGCTCATCATCACCTGCCCGCCGGAGTAATCCACGATCTGCAGGATTTGCCGATGCCCGCTGCCGGAGACCCCGGCTGCGGCCCGGAAGATGGCCCCAACGTCGGAGATATCGAAGTCGGAGATGTTGAAGCTGGCTTGGGCGACGTAGGCGAGGTCGGAGGAGACCTCGGCGAGTTTGTGGTCGCGGTAGGCCCAAGTTACCGGGCGGTCGTTTTTGAGGGCGCTCACCGCCACCGTGTCAGTGTGTATCTCCACCATGATCACCCGTTGTGAGCCGACCTTCTCGATGAGTTGCCGCGTCATCTGCTGCGCGACTCCAGGGAGGGTGAAATCAAGGGGCGGTGGCTCAGACTCGGTAGGCGTCGGGGAACAGCCGACGAGCATCGCGGCCAACACCGCAGTGGCTATTCTCCCCAAGCGCATATTTCGAGCGTACCGGCTGTTTCTAGATCGGAAGAGGATTTCAGAGTCGAAAAGAAGGCCGGACCAAGTATGAGTTGGTCCGGCCTCCGGGTGGCCCAAGGAATAACCCTCGAACCTGGGAAGGAGCAGAATCCGACTTCGCGCAAATGGCGAGCCACCTGCAGATTGCTCTGCGGGCTGAGTGGCGTTCAACTCTTTCCCACTGCTTCTCCGGACTCCCCTTGCGGGGACCGGATCAGCATGAACACATTTCTACTCGGTTTTCTAACCTGGCGCAAGAGGGTCCGCAAAGAAATTTCTGGGTTACCGGCGTGTCGCGGAAAATCGCTAAAACCCCTAGTCACACCAGTAACTTGCGTCACAATTGCCCCAAGTGCCCGACTCGTTTCGCGGCTGGGGTGCAACCGCCGTCCCAAGCCTGAGTTAGGCTATGCGTACTTCACTGTGTTGGTCTTGCTGGCATACATTTATTGAGGAGTGGTTGATGGATCAGGGCAACGTCGTCCGAGCATCTGTGATCGGTTGCGGCTATCTGGGCGCGGTTCATGCCGCATCGCTGGCCGCATTGGGCCATGAAGTGGTCGGCGTGGACGTGGACCAGGACAAGATAGCGCTGCTCGCCCGAGGCGAGGCGCCGTTCTTCGAGCCGGGGCTGGCTGACCTGCTGCAGGCTGGCATGAGCGCGGGAAAGCTGCGTTTCAGCACAGATTTCGCGGCGGCGGCGGATTGCCAGCTGCATTTCTTGGCCGTGGGCACGCCGCAAATGCGCGGCAGCCAAGCTGCCGATCTGACTTTCATCCATGCGGCTGTCGACGCTTTGCTGCCCTGGCTGCGTCCCGGCGCGGTGGTGGTCGGCAAGTCCACTGTGCCGGTGGGCACGGCGCGCGAGTTGGCGGATAAGATCGCTGCCGCCGTTCCAGGGGCGCTGCTGGCGTGGAATCCCGAATTTTTGCGCGAGGGCTTTGCCGTGGAAGACACGCTGCGACCGGATCGGATCGTCTACGGCCTGCCCGCTGACGCCGCCGAAGCCGAAGCGGCGAAAGCGCTGCTCGACCAGCTTTACGCGAAGCCGTTGGCCAGCGGCTGTCCGCTCATCTCCACCGATTACCAGACAGCAGAGTTGGTGAAAGTGGCGGCGAATTCATTCCTGGCCACCAAGATCAGCTTCATCAACGCGATGGCTGAGATCGCCGAAGTGGTGGGGGCCGATGTCACCAAGCTGGCTGACGCCATCGGCTTTGATCAGCGCATCGGGCGCAAATTCTTGAACGCCGGGGTCGGCTTCGGCGGCGGGTGCCTGCCGAAAGACATCCGCGCCTTCCAAGCCCGTGCCGACGAATTGGGCACTGGCCGCTCGGTGAGTTTCCTCAGCGAGGTGGACGCCATCAATCTGCGCCGCCGGGAACGGGTGGTCGAACTGGTCTTGGCCAGTCTGGGCGACGATTACCAGCAGAAACGGGTGGCGGTGCTCGGATTGGCCTTCAAGCCGGAATCCGACGATGTGCGCGACTCGCCCGCGCTCGACGTCGCCGTCCGTCTGCACGGGCTGGGGGTGGGGGTCGTCGCCACCGATCCGCAGGCGATTGGAAACGCGCGGCGGTTGCACCCGCAACTCGACTTTGCCGCAACTGCTGAAGAGGCGGTGGACGGCGCGGAAGTGGTCGTCTTGGTCACCGAATGGCGGCAATATCGAGATTTCGATCCCAAGCTCGCGCACGCCTTGGTGGCCAGACCCGTGGTGATCGACGGACGCAACTGCCTGGATGCCGACCGCTGGCGAGACGCTGGCTGGACCTATCTGGGAATGGGCCGCTGACCCTCGGACTTCTCGGCGGCTATAGTTGCGGCTGGCCCCCAGGCGTTGCGGCGGCTCGGTTTGGCCCGGGAGTGATGGGAGCAGGCGATGCGGTATGAGGCCCGGCGGTTGTTGGTCGATGGGATTGAAATCACCGTCACTTTCAAGCCGATCAAGTCGCTGCGGTTGCTGGTGAAGCCTACTGGGTCGGTGCTGGCCTCGGTCCCGGTGCGCACATCGCGGGCAGAGGTGCTGAGGTTCCTGAAGCCCAGAATCGGCTGGGTGAAGGCGCAACTGCGGCGCTTGGACGTTCTGGAAAATCGTCCGGCGGCGTTGGCCAGCGGTGAGCGGCATCAGCTTTGGGGACGCTGGTATGAGCTGGAAGTGGTGGAAGGCAAGCCCAAGGTGCGGGTGCTAGGGGAGCGGATCGTTCTCGCCATGCCGACGGGCGCGACGCTGGCCCAGCGCCAAAAAACGATGGAGAAGTGGTATCGGGAGCGATTCCTGCAAGAAATTGAAGCCATCCGCCCGCAACTTCAGCGTCAGGTGGGCCGGGAGGCCGCCCAGGTGGCGGTGCGTTGGATGAAAACGAGGTGGGGTTCCTGCAATGTGCGTACTGGGCGAATCAATCTGAATCTCGAATTGGTCAAGCGGGAGCGGCGCTTTCTGCGGGCGACTTTCACCCATGAGCTTTGCCACCTGATCGCCCCTGGCCACGGCCAGCTTTTTCAGGCGCAAATGGATCGTTGCTGTCCCGAATGGCGGATGCTTAGGAAGCAGTCGCGGTCTGTGCAGATCGGGCAGTCGTTCTGGGGATAGAGTTGCTGGCGAAGGAGAAGATTATGGATTTCACCAGCCCGCATTTTGATCGTTCGGCCCTTGTGATGATCGACGTCCAAGCCGATTTTATGGACTCGGGGCCGCTGCAGATCGATGGCACCACGGCGAAGCTGCCGCAGATGGTCGAACTGGTCCAGGCGTTCCGCGCCGCCAAACGTCCGATAGTCCACATCATCCGGTTCTATGTTGGAGAAGATGTGGACCTAGTGCGCCGGGCGGCGGTGTTGTCTGGCGCGAGCATGGTGCTGCCCGGCACGGCGGGGGCGCAGGTGCCACCCGAGCTGTTGGGCGGACCGATCACCTTGGACGACGATTTGCTGCTCGCCGGGAAACCGCAGGAGTTGGGGCCGGATGAGGTTATCCTCTACAAGCCGCGTTGGAGCGCGTTCTACCGCACCGGGCTGCACGAGTGGCTGCAGGCGCGTGGAGTGGACACGGTTGTTGTCGCCGGTTGCAACTTCCCGAATTGCCCGCGCTCCACGATGTTCGACGCCAGCGAGCATGACTACCGGGTGGTGGTCGCCACCGACGCGATCAGCCAGATCACCCCGGACCGCCTGGCCGACGCGCAGTTGATCGGCGTCCAGCCGCGCACTATTGCCGAGATAGCCGCGGCGTTCGGCTGAGCGGGGCTCCGCCCGCCCGTTTACGCGGAAGCTAAACCTCGCTCGGTTGGTCCTTGGCCCGTTTCCGGTACCAGGCCCAAAGGCTTGCCGACAATACGGTGAAAGCTGCTGAGGTGAGCATCAGGCTTTGCATTGAGAAGGCCACGGCGGGGGCGATGACGCCGACGATCAGCGCGTTGCAGAGCAGCGAGATGAACGATTGGACGCTGGATGCCGCCCCGCGGTACTTCGGGAATAGCTGCAGCATCGCCAGGGTTTGAATCGGGAAAACCAGCGAGATGCCGTAAGTGAAGAAGGGTATCGGCAGCACGATCCAAGGCAGCGTGGCTGTTAGGGGCAGATGCGCGAGCAGGACCAAGACGGCTACTGCCACCAGCGCTATCGTGTATCCGGTGCGGGCCAGCCGCCAGCGGTAGCGCTCGTCGTTGAAGTGGCTGGTGGTCCAGGAACCGGCGATCATTCCGACGAAGAGGGGCACGAACAGCACCCAGAAGTCAGTCTCCCCGAGGCCGAGCAGATTGGTGATGAACATCGGGGCGGCGGAGATGAGCACGAATTGTCCGCCGAAATGCACTGCGCCGATGAAGGCGAGCAGCCGCCCGGTGGGGTTGATCCACACTTTGTAGAGCGAGACGAAGAGGAACCTCCCGTCGAAACGGGTGCGGTTCACCAGGGGCAACGTCTCCCGCATACCGAAGATGACCAGCGCCACCAGCACCGCAGCGTAGACCACCAAGAACCAGAAGATGCCCCGCCAGCCGTCCCAGCCGAGCAGGAAGCCGCCGATGATCGGGGCGCAAGCCGGGGCCAGCCCGAAGATCATGGCGATTTGGGCCATCACCCGTTGGGCTTCCTCACCGGAGAACACGTCGGGGATCATCGCGCGGGAGACGATCTGCCCGGCGCCGGCGCAGACTCCTTGCAGCGCCCGGCAGACCAACAGGGCGGGAAGGTTGGGGGCCAATGCCCCGAACAGGGAGGACAGGCCGAAGCCGATCACGCCCACGATGATCACCGGTTTGCGGCCCAGAGCGTCGGAAAGCGGGCCGTGGAAGAGGCTCATTGCCGCAAATGACAGCAGGTAGACGCTCACCGATTGTTGCAGGGCCATCTCTCCCACATGCCATTCTGCATCCATCCGCTCGAATGCCGGGAAGAGCGCGTCGATGGCGAATGGCCCGAACATGCCAAGTCCAGCCAGGATGATCAGGAATAGCCACTTTGGGCCGATGTTAATGTTTTGCGTCATAGCTCCGGGGTGGGTTTTGTTGGGGTGGTGCTCATTTTATTCGAGTAAAGCACATAAGCCACTGCCAGCATCATCGCCACCAGCACGGCGGCGCTGATCGTGGTGTAGGCGACGATAACCGCGCCGATCCAGTCCAGGTGGGGGAGGGTGGCGAATAAGGTTCCGGTCATCACCGCGTTGCCCACAGCGGTTGACACCCGCTCAGTCATCGATTTCACCCCACCGGCGGTCCCGGCCATCGACACCGGGACTTCGAGCATGGCCAGCGTCTGATTGGCTGCGCCGAACATGCCTTGGCCCATTCCGTAAACGCCAAAGGTCAGCAGCAGCCACCACGGGCTGATGTCCGCGATTCCGACGAACCACACCACGCCCAACGAGGTGATCACGCCGACGCAGACAGTGACGAGTGTGACGACGACCAGCCGGTCTTTGTACTTGAGCACGTAGCGGCCCGCCCACATCGCGCCCAGGCAACTCAGCACCGCGTTCGGCACGCCGATCAGTGAGGAATGCAGCGCGTTCCAGCCCAGGCCTTGCTGCAGGAACATGGCGACGATGACGAAGAGCGAGGTGATGCCGAGGAAGTCCATCGCCGAGATGAGGGTCTGGTGGGCGAAGGAGCGGAGCCGGAGCAGCTTCAAATCCACCATCGGTTGCCGCCCGCGATCCTCGTAGCGGCGCTCCCAGGCCAGCCAACCCAGCCCGAGCACCACAGCCCCGGCGAGCAGCCAGAAACGCGCCGGGGGTTGCTCGGTGAGCATGAACGGGAGCATGACGCAGACTATCGTCCCAGTTATGAGCACGGCCCCCACCGGGTCGAGGTCGATGCGGGCATGTTCGGTCTTCGGGGATGCGCCGCGTTCGCGTTCAGTCTCGAAAGGCAGCCAGCGCGCGGCCAGTATGCAGCCCAGCACCCCGAGCGGGAAATTCGCCATGAAGGGCAGCCGCCAGCCCAAGTCTGGGCCGAGGGTGACGATCAGCGTTCCGGTTGCCAGCGGGCCGATGGCCACCGAGGCGGCCACCACCATCCCGTTCAGCGCGTAGGCCTTCGCCCGGCCCTGGCCGCGGAAATAGCGCTGGATCATCCCGATGGTCTGCGGGCCTTGCATACCGGCGCCGATGCCCTGGAATACCCTGGCGATGTTGAGCAGGAGTGGGGAGGGCGCCAGTCCGCAACCCAGCGAGGCGAGCGCGAATACCCCCATGCCCACTGTGAAGATGGTGCTCTGGCCGATCACGTCTCCCAGCCGTCCGGCTGGCACCAGGCAGATTCCGAAAGCGAGCGCGTAACCAGAGAGCACCCATTGGATATCAGACGAATGTGCTCCCAACGTCTCACTGATAGACGGCATGGCCACGTTGACGCTGGAGATTTGGATCAGGGCGAGGGCGAGCGGGACCATGTTGACCAGCAAGATCAACCTGCGGTCGAAATTGCGGTCTGCTCCGGGCACGGAAAACTTGTAAATGCTCGGCTTGGCTTTCGGTTGCGGCTCCACGGCCCCTCTTTCTGATCCGTGAGCAGTCTAGAGCAAGTGACTGCTGCAAATTTTGGTGAACGTGTCGGCTGCTGCGAATCTGTGCGGTTATTGATCGCTGCCCAGCACCGCGTGAGACTTTGGGCAGTTCTCCGGCGGTGGGCTGGCTGGCGATCCCACAGTTCCTTGGTGCCTGCTCTGGTCCGGCGCTTCGCGGGAATCTGGTGGTGGCGCGGAACCCGGCCAGTTCGCCAGCGGTGGACTTGGAACGCCAGCGGTTCCCCAGCCGAACCCCGCTGCCGGGTAGGGGGTGTTACCCGCCACTGCCGGTTGGTGAGCTTTCGGACAGCGCCACTGGTTGTAGCTGGTTCAGCTGGGCAACTTAACGGGCCATAGCCTGCCGTCAGCCGCGACAACGCGCCGAGGTTGACCCGGCTCGTCCTGGTGGCTCCGTACGCCGTCGGCCAAGACCGCCCGAAGGCTGGTCAGGTTTGGGTTCCAGGAGAGTGTCAGCCGAGGCGTTTCGCCAACTGCTGAACTGTCAGAGCAGCCCCTGTTCCGCCGTCCCAGCCGGTATCGGCTCCATCTTCGTCACCAGTGTCGGCTTGGCGATCACTTCCGCTATCGCCGCGTTCAACGCCGCCGTCGCAGCGCTCTTGGAGTGGGTCTGCAGCAATTCGGCGGAATCCCATTTCTCAATCATGGTGATGGTGCCGTCAGCCGCGTCGTGGATGGCATAGAGCCGACAGCCCGCGTCTTGGGCGTGTACGGCGGGTATCGCCTTCGCCAACGCGGCGACAAGCTCCTGCTTCTTGCCAGGCTTGGGATAAAAGATAGCGGTGACAACGACTGTCATGATTCCTCCTTGGTGCTAACCGGCAGCTTATTAGCGCTCCGCCCAGCCGTCAGCCGGTCTCATCGCTGGTTGGCTCCGGCCAAGGCGCAGCCACCGGACTCGGTACGCGCCTACCGTGCCTGCCGTGAACGCGATCGCGGCAGTCGCGGCAGTGCGGATTTTGCGCGGGCGAGATTCCTATCTCGCAAGCCCGACGTATCCTGCCTCAGCTATGAGTTGGGTACCCCCGGCGGACTCCAGCCATTCAACGATCTGGCGTGCGGGCGAACCTTTCGGCTCGCTGGCCCGGATCACGGCGTAATAATCGTTGGTGTGGGGGTATTGCCCGACCCTGATCGTCTCCTTGGTCGGGTCAACGCCGTCCACGGCGAGCAGTTTCAGCTCAGCCATGTCCAACATTTCCGTCACATAGTAGAAGACGGAGTAGCCCAAGGCGTTGCCGGTGTTGGAGTAGCTGGCGACACCTTCAGTCAGGGCGTTCATTGAGCCGGAAACCAGGGTTTGCGGGCCTTTGCCGAATTTTGCCTTGCCCATCACAAACTTGCGCATCAGCGCTTGCGAGCCGGAAGTTTCCGGACGCTGGTAGGCGATGATTTCCTGGTTGCCGCCGCCGACGTCCCTCCAGTTCACGGTCTTGCCGGTGTAGATCGACTTGAGTTGGCTGGTTGTAAGCCCGTTCACCGGGTTTGCTTCATTGGTGAGGAAGACCAGCGCGTCGCGTCCGATGGGGTGGTATTCCAGTTCGACGCCCGATTCTTTGACCTGCGCTTCGGTGTCTTCGTCAGCCTGGTAAACCAGCAGCAAGGACGGGTAGTCGGGTTCCGGCTCGTAGTCTGGCTCCCCGTCAGGAGCGCCGTAGATCAGATTGGAGTATGCGGAGGGCGTTGTGGAGAACTCGCAGTGTGCGTCGGCTTCGGCTTCAGGCAGGTTGGCCAGCCGCTGGACCAACAGGGAGCACAGCGGGATATTCGCGGTGGAGCCGTCAATCTTCGGCAGGCCCGAGGCGGCAAACTGCGGTATGGCCGTGCCAGTGGTCGGCGCGATTGGCAGGGCCGGGGATTCGGACCCGGTTGGAGAGGTTGCCGGGGTTGTCTGGGTGGTCGGCGCAACGCAGCCTGCCAGGGCGAGCAGCAGTGTGCAGACGAAGGCGAGGCGTCTCTTCACAGTCATCCTTCCGCCATTGAGAACACAGATTCGCGGTAAACCCAGTCCCCGTCGATAGTGGCATAGCCCTGGTAGCGGGCGCTCACCATCCAGAAATATTGCACGCTGAGCGGAGGCGTGTAGTAGCGCTCGGCATATTCATTAGGCCAGACGCTGTACAGCTCAGCGAAGAGCCGTTTGCCGGATGGGCTTAGCCGGACAGCTTCTCCGTGGCACTCCACCGTGACCATTGTTGAGTCCGCGCTGGTGAATTTGCATCCGCTGGGGATGTCCACCACCGTGTCTGTCCACGGATTGTAGGCTTTGCTGGCGTCTTTGTTGAGCGAGTAGACCTCGCCGTCCTGCGTGGTGAAGCCTTTCCGTTCCGGCTTGGGATAAGCATCCTCGTCAGGCAACAGCGGTTCCCCGAACGTCTTCTGCACGTACTTGCTGAACGCGCCAAGCTCTGCGGTTTCGTAATAGCTGTCTGATGGTTCTTCTTCATGTTTCTGCAGCACGGTGGTCTGCTTTGTTTTCAGGTCATACAGCAGCGCCGAGGCGACCCAGCCTTCGTCCAACTGGAAAGCCACCACATATCTGTTGCGCAGGCAGACCAGGGAGTCTTGCTCGGCTGGGAAGTCGTCGATCACTTCGCCTTGCAGGTCGAGCACCTCCACCACCGATCCGAGGGATGCGGCGACCAGAGTCGGCTTGCCGCTGGAATCGGCGCAGTACCCAAACGTCAGGTACTTGTCCGGTATTCGGCGGCCAACGGAATTGACGAACCCGTATCGGGCGTACCACTCTTCGTCCCCCCACCGCAGGTTCTTGAACGTCGGCCAGAGCATCGGTGACCCGTCCGGCAGCGTCAGCTCGCCCGCTAGCCAGGTGGTAGCGCCTGGAGTCGCCCCGGCGTTAGAATCCGGATCGAGAGGTACCTGCACCGGAATAGTTTGCGCTGGCACGTCGGTTTCCGAGTGCGGCGGAACTGGCGGTCGCAAGGCGCAGCCCGCAATGAACGCGAGCAACACCACCACCGCAAACCAATACTTCGGCACGGCCAAGATCATACTTGGCCGACGCTGGAATCATCAGCCC
>JAIRXX010000181.1 GCA_031268065.1 Propionibacteriaceae bacterium | reverse complement strand
TATCGCCCAGACCAGAAACGCAGCAAGTGCCCATGCCGCGAGCCACCACAGCCGCGTGCGAAGTCATGCCGCCGCGCGCGGTGAGAATGCCCTTGGCGTAGTGCATCCCCTCGATGTCTTCTGGAGTGGTCTCCAAACGGACCAGGATCACATCGGCGCCCTGCTTCGTTGTCCACGCGGTCGCGTCTTCGGCGGTGAAGACAACCTGGCCGGTGGCCGCACCCGGAGATGCGGGCAGGCCGTTGCCAATCGGCTTCGCGGCAGTCAACTCAGCGGTGTCGAATTGCGGGTGCAGCAGCGCGTCGATCTGCTTGGGATCGATCATCGCAACGGCCTGCTTCTCGGTGAGCTGGCCTTCGTCCACCAGATCGCAGGCAATCTTGAACGCGGCGGCGGCGGTGCGCTTGCCATTGCGGGTCTGCAGCATGAAGAGCTTGCCCTCTTCAATGGTGAACTCCATGTCCTGCATGTCGTGGTAGTGGTTCTCCAGCTTCGCCACGATATCGACGAACTGCTGGTAGACAGCCGGATTCTGCTCTTTCAGCTGGTCGATGGTCTGCGGGGTGCGCACGCCGGCGACGACGTCCTCGCCCTGGGCGTTCATCAGGTACTCCCCGAAGAGGCCAGCCTCGCCGGTGGACGGGTTGCGGCTGAAGGCCACGCCGGTGCCGGAAGTCTCCGACATATTGCCGAACACCATCGACTGCACGTTGACGGCGGTGCCCCAGCTCGCCGGGATGTCGTTCATCCGGCGGTAGTAGATGGCGCGCGGGTTGTCCCAGGAACGGAATACGGCTTTGATCGCGCCGAAAAGCTGCTCAATCGGATCGGACGGGAAGTCGGAGCCGATCTTCGCCTTGTAGGCGTCCTTGAACTGCTCGGCCAGCTCTTTGAGATCGTCGGCGGTCAGCTCGGTGTCCTGCTTGACGCCACGGGCTTCCTTCATCTGGTCGATCAACTTCTCGAAGTAGGCCTTGCCGACCTCCATGACGACATCGGAGTACATCTGGATGAAGCGCCGGTAGGAATCGTAGGCGAAGCGCGGGTTGTTGGTCTTGCGGGCGATGGTCTCCACCACCGTTTCATTGATGCCGAGGTTGAGGATGGTGTCCATCATGCCTGGCATGGAGGCGCGGGCGCCGGAGCGGACGCTCACCAGCAGCGGATTCTCCAAGTCGCCGAATTTCTTGCCCTGCTGGGCCTCCAAGTTGGCAACGTGGCGAAGAATCTCAGCCCGGATGTCATCGTTGATCTGCTCGGAGTCGGTGTAGTACTGGGTACAGGCCTCGGTGGTGATGGTGAATCCCTGTGGGACAGGCATCCCCAACCCGGTCATCTCGGCGAGGTTGGCACCTTTGCCGCCGAGCAAGTTGCGCATAGACGATTCGCCTTCGCTGAATTCATAGACGTATTTCGTGTCTGACATTTGAGAGTAAGTCTCCTTGTTGCTGCCTCGTCCGTCTCCTGGGCGTGATCAAGAGTGGGAGGACCGGTGATCGTGCCGCGCGTCCTCTGAGAGGCTGGTGACAGAGGACACAACCAAACAGGCTAGTCGGAACGCAGGTTTTCCCCCGCCGCGTTCCATACTTGTTCATGTGAGACGCCCAAAACTGAAATAGTGATATAGACGGATCTAGAACGATGGAGATGCGTCAAGGAGGATCATGTCCACATTCTCACTCAACGGGCTTGAGCTGGGGGTTGCCACCGCGGCGACCCAGATCGAAGGCGGCCAGATCGACACCAATTGGCATCGATGGGCCAAAATGCCTGGTCGGATCGCTGATAGCTCCAGCCCCGCCCGCGCCGGGGACCACTGGAACCGCGTGGATGAAGATATCGAACTGCTGAACCGGCTCGGCGTCAAGCACTACCGGATGGGCCTGGAATGGGCGCGTATCGAACCGGCGCCGGGGGTCTACTCGGCGGAGGCGCTTGACCACTATGTGGACGAGCTGACTAAACTGCGCGAAGCCGGGATCACGCCGTTGGTGACGCTGCACCACTTCAACAACCCCGGCTGGCTGGAAAGCACCGGGGCCTGGGCGCGTTCGCACACCATCGGAGTTTTCGAGCGCTACGTCTACCGGGTGGTGGAAGCGTTTCAGGGCCTGGTCACCGACTGGGTGACCATCAACGAACCGAATGTGTACGCGGTCAAGTCCTACCTGTCCGAAGAGTGGCCGCCCGGACACAGGTCGTTGCCGGAAGCCGTCCGGGTGATAGAACACATGGCCTACGCGCACATCATCGCCTACAAGCTGATCCACGACATGGTGCCGGACGCGAAGGTTGGGGTGGCCCACCACCTGCGCTCCTTCCGCCCGGCGCGGAAATGGCACCCGGTGGACCAGGTGGCCAGCCACGGCATGGAATACCTATTCCAGACGGCGGCGGTGCGGGCGATGAGCGTTGGGCGCTTCTGGGCGCCGCTGAAGCAGCCGCAATATGTTCGCCCAGGGAAGTATTACGACTTCCAAGGCATTAACTATTACTCCCCCTCGGAAGTGCGCGGCCTGCGGGAAGGGCCAGGCCGGGGCGTCCCGGTGAACGACCTGGGCTGGGAGATCTATCCGCAGGGCCTGGTCGAATTGGCGCGGAGCATCAACAAGGACTACCCCGGCCCGATCTACATCACCGAAAACGGCACCGCCAACGCCGACGACTCCTTCCGCCCGCTCTTCATTCACGACCACCTCGCCCAGATCGTGGGATCAGGCCTGCCCATCGAGCGCTACTACCACTGGTCCTTCATCGACAACTGGGAATGGGCCGAGGGCGAAGGGCCGCGCTTCGGGCTGATCGGCCTCGACTACGAAACCCAGCAGCGAGTCTGGCGCGATTCGGCTGACTTCTACGCCGACATAATCGCCAATGGGCAAGTTAGCGAAGACGCCTACCAACGCTGGGTGGCCCCGTGCTCGTACCGGGTGAACTGACCGGCTGGCCGGGTCTGGCCGGGTCTAGCCGGGTCTAGCCGGGTCTGCCGGGTCTGCCGGGTCTAGCAAAGTGGTGGGGTGCCACGTCCTTTGGGTACGCTGGCACCCATGCCAGCTTTCGCGCCTTTCCGGGCCTACCGCTACGCGCCGGACATCGATTTGCCGAATGTCATCGCCCCTCCCTACGACGTGCTCTCCGACAGCGACATTGCCAGGCTGAAGGCGCTCGACCCGCACAACATCACCCATATCGACATCCCGGCGGGCGGCGACCTCTCCCGGCCGGGCCTCGCCTTCGCCGCTGCGGAGGGCGACGACCCCTACGCGCGAGCCGCCGAGACTTTCCAGGCTTGGATCGCCGAGAGCGTGCTCGTTTTGGACGAGCTGCCCTCGTACACCTGCTACCGGATGGCTTTCACCGACTCTTCCGGGGCGGCGCGGGAGATCGTTGGCGTGCTCGGCGGGCTGGAAGTGGTGGACGCGGACACGGAGCACCGACCAGGGAGCACCACCGTGCTCCCGCACGAGCGGATCACCCCGAAAGCGGTGAGCGACCGGCTCGACCTGACCAGGGCCACCTCGGCAAACCTCTCCCCGGTCTGGGGGCTGTCGCTGGCGGAGGGGCTGACCGCAGCCCTGGCCGAACCGGGCGAATTCGTCGGGGAATTGGCCGTTGACGGCGTAACGCACCGGGTGGAGCGGATCAGCGACCCGGATCGGATCGCCGCGATAACCGCCATCCTGGCCGCCGATGACGTGCTCATCGCGGACGGACACCACCGCTATTCCATCTCGCGCAGCTACCGCGACGAAGTTCGCGCCGCCACCGGGAGCAGCGACAGCGCGGCGGAATACACGCTGGCCTTCGTCAACGAATTGGTGGACGGGCAATTGTCGATAGAGGCGATCCACCGGCTCTACTCCGGCGTTTGCCTGGAGCACCTGCGCGGCGTGCTCTCCGCGTCCTTCGCCATCGCGCCGCTGGACGGCAAACCCGGCCCGCAGACGTTGGCGCAGATGGCGGAACTGGGCCGGTTGCTCTTGCTGCACCCTGACGGGCAGGCGGAATGGCTGACCCCCAAGGACGGCGCCTTCCCCGGCGTGCGCGACATCGATGGAGCACTCCTAGAGCATGCTCTGCGTCCGATGGCGGAATCCGAGAGCGGCGCCGGACTGAACGTCAGCTACCAACACGGCTTGGGCGAAATGCTGCAAGCGGTCGGCTCGGGCGGCTACACCGCCGGGGTGTTGATCCGCCCCACCAGCCTGGACGAAATCAGGCGCACCGCCAGGCAGCGGTTGCTGATGCCGCCGAAATCGACTTTCTTCACCCCGAAATTGCGCACCGGCCTCGTCATCCGGCCCACCGGCGCCGCCTGGCCCCAGACCGCCAACTGAGCCTCCGGGGCTTGGGGGCGGCTGGGCGGCTGATACCGCCAAATGGCGCAGGCATCGGGCCAAGAGGGGTTGTTTGGTCATTTTCAGAAAAGTCGGCGCAAAACCGGTAGCCTAGCCAGGTACGCGATAAGCCCATAACCAAAGACGAGGAGAGAGCATGTCCCGCGTAGCAAGCGAAAAGTGGCGCAGTAAGTTGATGTCCGCCGAAGACGCAGCCAAAATCATCAAACCCGGTATGAATATTGGCGTCAGCGGTTTCACTGGCTCTGGATACCCCAAAGCCGTGCCAGAAGCACTCGCAGCTCAGATCAAGGCCGCCCACGACCGCGGTGAAGAATTCCAAGTGGGAGTGCTGACCGGCGCGTCCACCGCTCCAGCGCTCGACGGCTCGTTGGCACAGGTGAACGGCATAAAGCTGCGGATGCCTTACCAATCCGATCCGGACATGCGCAAACGCATCAACGAGGGCGCCGCCGAATACGTTGACGCCCACCTTTCCCATTCCGGGCCGCAGGTGTGCAGCGGGCATTACGGCAAGCTGGACGTGGCAGTCATCGAGCTGACCGCCATCACCGCCGATGAGCGGCTTATCCCGTCCTCGTCGGTTGGGAACAACGTCTCCTGGATGGAAGCCGCCGACAAGATCATCCTGGAAGTGAATTCGTGGATGTCGATGGGCCTGGAGGGGATGCACGACCTCTGGTACGGCGTGGCCCTGCCGCCCGACCGCACCCCGATCCCGATCACCGAAGCCGGACAGCGAATCGGCCAGCAGTATTACAACATTCCCTTTGACAAAGTGGTGGCCGTAGTCGAAACCGACGACGTGGACCGCAACACCCCGTTCAAGCCATTGGACGAAGACTCCAAGCAAATAGCGAGCTATTACCTCGATTTCCTGGAGAACGAAGTGAAGCAGGGCCGGTTGCCGAAGAATCTGCTCCCGCTGCAATCTGGGGTGGGCAATATCGCCAACGCGGTGCTTTCCGGGCTGCTGGACAGCAAATTCGAGAATCTGACCTCTTACACCGAAGTGATCCAAGACGGCATGGTCGACTTGATCGACGCCGGAAAGCTGGTGGCCGCCTCCGCGACGGCGTTCTCACTCGGCCCGGACTACGCGACCAAGATGAATCTCAAGGCGGCGGACTACTCCAAGACGATTGTGCTGCGCCAGCAGGACATCTCCAACCATCCCGAGGTTATCCGCCGACTCGGCGTGCTCGCCTGCAACGGCCTGATCGAAGCCGACATCTACGGCAACGTGAATTCCACCCACATCATGGGTTCGCGGATGCAGAACGGCATCGGCGGCTCGGGCGACTTCACCCGCAACGCCTACATTTCGGCATTCGTGACGCCTTCCACCGCCAAGGGCGGCGCCATTTCCGCGATCGTCCCGATGGTTTCCCACCACGACCACACCGAGCATGACACCCATGTGGTCATCACCGAGCAGGGCTTGGCCGATGTGCGCGGGATGGGTCCGGCCCGGCGGGCCAAGCTGATCATCGAGAAGTGCGCCCACCCGGACTACAAAGAGCAGCTTTGGGACTACTACAACCGCGCGGTGGCGACGGCGAACAGCCAGCACACCCCGCATATCCTGCGCGAGGCGTTGGACTTCCACATCCGTTTCCTGGAAACTGGTTCCATGAAAGCCTGATCTCCGGTTGCGGACCGGCCCGCCTAGGCGGGTGCGATGGCCCTGACGAGCTGCCGCTTGCGCGGCAACCGCCAGGGCCATCGTTTTTTTCACGGCGTCTTGCCAAGAGCGGTAGAGTGCTCGGCATGGAGGCAGGGATGGATATGGAAACCCGTGAAGTCATCATCATCGGTTCGGGACCGGCTGGCTACACCGCTGGAATCTACGCCGCCCGCGGCGGGCTGAAGCCGCTGCTGTTTGAAGGCGCGCTGGATTGGGGCGGGGCGCTGATGACCACCACCGACGTCGAAAACTACCCCGGCTACGAAGAGGGCATCCTCGGCCCCGACCTGATGGCGAAAATGCGCGGGCAGGCCGAGCGGTTCGGCGCCGAGATCGTAACCGATGATGTGGTTTCGCTCGATTTGGCCGCTGACCCGAAACTGGTGGTCGATTCCGAAGGGAAAGAACACCACGCCAAAGCGGTGATCCTGGCGACCGGGGCGGGCTACCGCAAACTCGGCCTGGCCGGTGAAGAACGCCTCACCGGCCACGGGGTGAGCTGGTGCGCCACCTGCGACGGCTTCTTCTTCCGAGACAAAGACGTGGCCGTGGTCGGCGGAGGCGACTCCGCGATTGAAGAGGCGCTCTTCCTCACCCGTTTCGCCAAGTCGGTCACCATCGTCCACCGGCGGGATGCTTTGCGGGCCGAGAAGATCGAAGTGGCCCGGGCCGAGTCGGACCCGAAGATAGCTTTTGCCTGGAATTCCCTAGTCAGCGGCATAAACGGGGCGAATACCGTTGAATCGCTCACCCTCACCGACACCATCACCGGGAGCGAAACCAAGCTGCCGGTCTCCGGGGTGTTCATCGCCATCGGGGCGGTGCCGCGTTCCCAAATGGTCCAGGGCCAAATCGAGTTGGACGAGTCCGGTTACGTCAAAGTGCGCCACCCCAGCACCGCGACCAACCTGCCGGGAGTCTTCGCCTGCGGCGATCTGGTCAACCCGCAATACCGGCAGGCCGTGGTCGCCGCCGGGAGCGGCGCCAAAGCCGCCTTGGACGCGGAGGCCTTCCTGCGCGCCGGTTAGGCCGATTGGTCGGATTCCACCTGGCCGGATTCCACCTGGCCGGATTCCACTTGGCCGGATTCCACCGAGGCCCGTTTGCGGCGGACTTGGAGCAGGTATTCGATCCCCATCGGGACCAGCGACACCGCCACGATCAGCACCAGCGCCGCCTCGATATTCTCATGGATGAAGGGGATCGTGCCGAGGAAGTAGCCCAGGACCGTAACTCCGGTGGCCCAGCACACCCCGCCGATGGCCGTATAGGTGATGAACTTGCCGAATTGCATCCGGCTGATCCCGGCCACCAGGGTGACGAAGGTGCGTACCAGCGGGACGAAGCGGGCCAAGATCAATGCCCGGTTGCCGTATTTCTCGAAGAAGTCATGGGTGAGCGCCACGTATTTGGGGTTGAAAACCTTGCCCCAAAAACCCTTCCGGGGTTTGAAGATCGGCGGCCCGATGAGCGCTCCCAGCCAGTAGCCGGTGACGTTCCCCAGAATCGCCGCAGCGGTGAGGATGGCGCAGCAAAGCGCCAGCACCCATCCGCTGGGCAGGCCGCCAAAACTGATCGAGCCAAGGGCGACGAACATCCCGGCGGTGAAGAGCAGCGAATCTCCGGGCAGGATGGAGAAGAGTCCGCACTCCGCGAAGATGATGAAGGCAACCCCCCAGAGCGCCCAGTTGCCCAAAGCGGTGATGATCCACTCGGGATCGAGCCAATCCGGCAACAATAAGGGCAGCAGACAGAAGGTGAGTTGTATTCCCATGATGGTTCAAGGGTAGCCTGCCATTGTCGGTTTCCCGGCCAATCGCCTGATTCGCGGCGAACTGGCAAGCGGTGGGTGACCCAGCCGACTTGGACGAAGATCGCAGAAAGGGGCAAGGCTGTTGCTGAGCGAAGACGAGATAAACGCGATGAGCGACCCCGGCGTAGGCCCGCATCCGCAACCCTGGCCCGATGACCCCCGGCTTGATCCCGAATTGCTCGCGGCGGGAGACCGGCGCAATGTGGTGGACGGCTACCGTTACTGGAAGCTGGACGCCATCGTCGCCGACTTGGACGAACGGCGCTCGCCGCTGCAGGTGGCGATTCAAAACTGGGAGCACGATTTCAATATCGGCTCGATGGTGCGCACCGCCAACGCCTTCAACGCCGAGGCGGTCCA
>JAIRXX010000175.1 GCA_031268065.1 Propionibacteriaceae bacterium | reverse complement strand
ATTCAGCCGTACCCCGAAGCCACAGCCCTTGGGCGCCAGCTCTTGAACCTTCAGACAGGAGGCGAGCTGTTTCCGGGTGGCCTCGACGACCGCCTCGCCGCCCGCGTCGGTCAGCACCGGCGCGGTGGAGAAAAAGCTCTGCCCGGCGCTCGGGCTCTCCACGACCAATTGGTCCTCAACCAATTCGATCCACTTGCTCTCGATGCTCAATTCGTACACGCCGGGGAAAAGCGTCACCTGATCGGTGGTGACCGGGATGCCGTTCAGTTTTAACCCGATCTCCGCCGGGTTGACGCTGCTCAGGTCGATGGTGCTGGTGACATCCTCCAGCAGCCACTCATCCTCGATCAGATCGACGTTGAACCAGCCGGTGACGTACTGGGTGCCGAGCAGGAAATTCGCGCTGATCAGCTGATGGGTGTCGGAACCCTCGCCCTCGGCCCGCACTTCGGTGGTCACATTGAGCGGAGCCTGCGCCAAAGACGTCTGCAGCACCTCGTCGCTGAGCCAGGAAGTGTCGGGGCCGACGCGCTGCGCCAGGGCAAGCGCGGACCCGGCGTCGCCGGCGGACAACGCTTCAAGGTAGCTCCGCACCGCAGTTCCAGCCGCCTGTGAGGGGGGAGGCGGTGGATTGAGCGGGAACCAGGGCTTCAACCCCGGCAACCCCCACAACACCTGCCAAACCAATGCGGCTATTGCCACCGCGCCCACCGCCGCGATCCAAAGCAGCGAGGCAACGGAGATTTGCCGCTCAGTATGCACCCGGGTGGGATGGTAGTCGGCCCGCTGCGGGGCAATCTCCGCCACCCGCAGCGGACGCGCGTGGTGGACAACCCCGTCGTCACGGCTGCCGCTCAACGCCCGCCGTGCGGGAGCCGTCCGCGGCTGATCGTCGGGCAGCAGGTGCTTGCTATTCAATCTTCCTCCGCGGCTGGTGGGCAAGAAGCAATTCTGACCACCAGTTGGCGGGCATGGCAAGTCTGCGCTGTTTCGTCCCGCCGACCGGCAGACCCAAAAGAGAGCTGCGGCCAGCTCGCAGACACACGAACCGCAAAGCCCGCTATCCTTGCGCGGACAGCGTAACGTTGGGATATGGCGAATCGGGGGGAGGTGATGTGGCCCAATGATTGGAGTTGCCCTGGTGATTTGCCAGACCCTGATGCTGATCGCCACTTGTTACGGCCTTTACCAAGGCTTCATGGCTCTGCCGCTGACCCCGTGGCGGAAATATCCGCCCGTCGAGAACGAGCCGACCAACCGATTCGCGATCCTGGTCTTCGCCAAAAACGAGGAGCCGGTGATCGGAAACCTGCTGCAGAGCCTGACTTCGCAAGACTACCCAGCCGAGTCGTACGACATTTTCGTGACGGCAGACAATTGCACCGATCAGACAGCCGCCAAAGCAGCCGAGCACGGGGCGATAGTCGCTGAGCGCAACGACCGGTCCCACATCGGCAAGGGATACGCGCTGCACTGGTTCTTCGAGCGCTTCAGCAAAGAGCACGCCGACCGCTACGACGCCTGCGTAGTTTTCGACGCCGACAACATCGTTGAGCCGGGCTTCCTCGCCGCGATGAACCGGCAACTCAACCGGGGCAACCATATCGCCCTCGGCTACCGCATGGGCAAGAATCCGACTAGCTCCTGGGTCAGCGGGGTGACGACGCTGTTCTGGCTGTTGCAGACCCGTTTCATCCACCGGCCCAGGGTGCGGCGGGGATTGCCCTGCCTGTCGGTGGGCGGCACCGGCTTCATGTTCTCCCTTGACGTGCTTGGCGACGGGCAGTGGCAGACGACCTCCGCCGCCGAGGACATCGAATTCACCCTCAGCGCCATCGCCGCCGGACACAGCGTGACCATCGCCACCGACGCCATCTTCTACGACGAACAACCGCTCAAATTCTCCCAGTCGCTCACCCAGCGCTACCGCTGGACCGTCGGCTCTTTCCAAGCGATGCTCAGCTGCGTCCCGAAACTTTGGAAGTCGGCAAAGCTGGGCCGCCTGGCGAAATTCGACGCGCTGGCCTACGCGGTCGGCGTCCCTGTCGCGGCGGTGAGCGCCATCGCCGGGGTGGTCTCGACGCTGCTGTTGCTGCTATGGACCGGCAACTGGCAACTGCTCGCCACCGCCACGGCGGCAATGGCCGTGCTCGCCTACCTTGGCACCTGCTGGGTGGCCTGGCTGGCCCTCAGGCTGGAGAAAACCTCCTGGCCCGGCGATTGGAAGGCGATAGCCACCTTCCCGCTCTTCATGCTGAGTTGGTCGGTCCTCTACGTGGTCGTCCTCTTCTACCGCAACACCACCTGGCAGACGATCCCCCACGTCGAGGCGTTCGGCCTTGACAAGGTGATCCGCCGCCGCCGTCCCCAAGCCTTGGCCGAATAGCCACTTTTCGGCTTGCGCCGGACAAGATGGCGTTAACGTAGTGGCATGTTGTTCCCATATCGCCGCGAACCCGAGTACATCACCACCATGCGCGATGGGACGGTGAAACAGCTGAACCCATTCACCGGGACCGAGGTGTGGACGGTGGCCGAACGCGGAAAACGACCGCTCGCCGCCCCGGCGCCCGACCCCGTGCCGCTGGAACCGGCTGAGCGCGAAGATTATTGCGTATTCTGCACGGCCCGCTACCCGCAGACCCCGCCCGAGAAGAGCCGGGTCATCCGCCGCCCGGACGGCTCCTGGGAGACGAAAACCATCTCCACCCCGGCGGACTGGTATTCGCCAGTGGCCGAATTCCGCCGCATACCGAATCTGTTTGAAATCCTCTCCTACGATTACTGGCACGACAATTACGCCTACGAATTGCCCCAAACGCTGCGCGAGCAGCAAGCCGCCTACCTGTCCGACCCCGCCGGACGCGCCCAGGCGATCTCGGTGGCGGCGAGCAAGCTCCGCGCCCTGGGCAAGACTGAAGCAGAGGTGGCCGCGTTGGGCGCCGTCGAGCTGCTAGCCCTCGCCACCAGCTTCTGCGGCTCCTGCCACGACGTAATTGTCGCCCGCCGCCATTTCACCGACGGCGCCACCGACAATTCCCAGCTGGCCTCGGCGGGCACGCTCACCCCGGACGAGCACGCCCAATTCATCAGCTTCACAGCGGAGTCCGCGCGAAACTTGTACGAGCAGAACCGCTACGCCCGCTACGTGGTCGTCTTCCAAAATTGGCTGCGCCCCGCTGGAGCGTCGATGGACCACCTGCACAAGCAGTTGGTCGCCATTGACGAATGGGGCCAGCAGCACTCCCAAGCCATGCACCTGCTGCGGGCCAATCCGAATATCTTCAACGAAGCCGCCGTCAACTACGCCTCCTACCAAAATCTGGTCATCGCGGAGAACGACTACGGCATCGCCTTCGCCGGATTCGGCCACCGCTATCCGAGCGTCGAAATCTTCTCCAAGTCGCGCTCCTGCGACCCCTGGGAGCATTCCGCCGAAGAGCTGCGCGGCATGTCAGACCTGATCCACGCCATCCACGCCGCCAGCGGCCCGGAAATCTCATCGAACGAGGAATGGCACTACCGGCCCATCGACGCCGACATGCCGCAACCCTGGCGGGTGCTGGTGAAATGGCGCATCTCCACCCTGGCCGGTTTCGAGGGGGCGACGAGAATCTATCTGAACACCATCGACCCGCTCTCGCTGCGAGACCGCGTGGTCTCCAACCTTTTCAGCCTGCGCAGCGCCGGGAAAATCGGAGAGTTGCGCATCGCCACCGAGTGCGAATGCCGCCCAAATCCACTGCGCTACGTGGGGAACACCGTCTAGCCGCACGCCCCCGCACCGCGTCGTCCTGGCCGGGGCAGACCCGCGTTTGTTGCGCCACAAGCTCAACTAACGGTTTCAACGGTGAATGCCCCACGCCGGGATAGGGTCAGTCTGCGGCTTGGGATAGGGCCCTCGGTCGGGATTCGAGCCGCCGCACCTCCGGGAAGCAGAGCGCGCCCAGCGTCACTGCGATGATGACCAAACCGCTCAGGCCGATGGCGAAATGGATGCCCAAGGCGCTTGCGACTGGGGCGGCGATGAGCAGCCCCAGCGGCCCGAGGACCAGGGAGCCGAAGCCGTCGTAGGCGGCCACCCGTGACAGCGCCTCTGGGGGCACTTCCAGCTGCATGGTCGTCAGCCAGAGCACGGTGAAGAATTCAAAGCCGAAGCCCATCGTCACAGCGGCGAGCACCACCATCGGGACCGGGACGCTCAACCCGAGCAGGCAGCCGGGCAAACCGGCGCAGAGGGTTAAGAGCGTGCCGACGAAGATCGGGTGTCTCGGCATCCAGCGCAGCGAGACGACCACGCCCACTCCGGCGCCCAGCGCCTCACCGACGAGGATCGCCGTCCAAGCCACCGGACCGCCGAGTTCCTGCTTGGCCAGCACCGGGCCTAGCACGCCGTGGGAGGCGTTCAGCATCATCACCACGAAGGCGTATTGCAGCACCACCACCCACAGCCACTGCCGGGAGCTGAATTCTTTCCAGCCCTCCTTCAACTGCTTGAACATATTCGCCGTGGCGGTGCGCTGCGGCGAGGTCACCGGCAGGAAGAAGACCAGCAAGCCAGCGCAGAGGTAGAAAACGCCGGTGCTGATCACCGCCAGGCCGCTGCCCAACATGACGACCACAGCGCCAGCGGCCACCAAGCCAAAAAGTTTGGCCACGGCGGACGCCATCTGCAGCCAGGAATTCCCCTGCTGCAGCTGATCCGCTGGCACGATCTCGGGGATGATCCCGGTGAACGCCGGATAGATCACGGCTGCGGCCACCCCGGTGACCGACGCGGCGGCGCAGATCGGCACGAGGGCGCTCATTCCGATTTGGATCATCACCCCGATGGAAACCCAGCCCAAGCCCATCGCGAACATGCCCAACTGCAGCACCCTCGCCCTGGGGTAGCGGTCGGAGACCACCCCGCCGAAGAGAATCAGCAGCACCTGCGGCATCACCTGGAAGAAGAGCACCACCGAGAGGTTCTGCTCGTTGCCCCAAGGCAGCGAGAGGATGCCAAAGGCCAAAGCCACCGGGCCGAAAGCGAAGCCGAGCATAGCGGTGGTGCGCCCGATCAAGAGCACCACGAAAGAGCGGTCGTTGAGCAATTTCTGTTCGCTCATCCCTTCCCTACCTTTCCGCCATGACCATGCGAGGACACAGCCGACTATCCTATCCCCAAGCGTCGGCATCTGGCTGAATGGCATTCTCGCTGTTTCCTGATATAGAGTGTTTCCCGTGACGGGAAACGGCACCAAATGGGAAACACCGGAGTTGGCTGGCGCGCTGCGCTCCATTCGGTCCGCACTGCCGCCGCACTGGTCCGCCAGCATAGACTCCAGGAGCGGCACGGTCGCGGTCGCCAGCCCGTCTGGGCAGTCCGTGTTGTTCAAGTCCGCCGCGCGAATCGGCAGCATTCCCTTGTCCTCGCTTGAGATGGGCGGCAGACTGCGTCCTCTCTACGTTGCCGAGTACATCGCAGCGCCGACAAGGGCAAAGCTGGAACGGGCGGGCGTCAGCTACGCCGACGCGACGGGTTGGGTAAGGATCGTGTCCGACGACCCTATGTTGGCCATCACCACCTCTGGAGCTGTGAAACCACCGAGACCAGACCGGGAGACGACTGCCATCACGCGATTGGATGGACGTTCAGCGGGACGCATCGTCCGTGCGCTCACGGTCGTCACACCACCTGCGGGGGTGAGGGAACTCGCCATTCTTGCCGAGGTGTCAGCGGGCACAGTATCCAAGACCCTGCCCACCTTGGTGGCGGACGGGGCCGTCCAGCGTGACGACGCAGGACGCATCACCGCTGTCAACCGCCGTCAACTCCTAGCCCGCTGGACCATCGACTACCAGGTGCTGCGCTCCAACGGCACGCCCGGCTACTCCGTCGCGCCGCGCGGCCTAGACAATGCCCAGGCTCGACTGGCCTCTCTGACCGGCATGGCCGTCACCGGAGCAAGTGCCGGACAGGCGTGGCTCTCCGGCACCGTGGCTCCTGTAATTCCCGTTACCCAAATCATTGTCTACGCAATCGATCCCTGCCAGATCGCTGACGCCCTCGGTCTCGTACCCGTGGAACCATCAGTGGCCAACGTGACCGTTCTGACGCCACAAGACCCAGTGATTCTTGACAATCCGGAAGTGCTGGATGGCATGCCTGTCGCGCCACTCGCCATCGTGCTTGCCGACCTGCTCACGCTCCCTGGCCGCTACCCCCAGCAAGCTGAAGCGCTCATGGACACCTTGGCCAAGACCGATCCGAATTGGAGAAGCCGATGACACCGGCTCCTGAATACGCCGCCGCCCGCCGTGTGCTGCTTGACGCCCTCAATGCGCTGCGCGACCACCTCGACAACCTGATTCTGGTAGGCGCGCAGGCTGTCTACCTCCATACTGGGGAAGGCACGCTCGCGGTGCCGCCGATGACAACGGACGGCGACCTGGCGTTGAACACCCAGCGCTTGGCGGGCAGCCCTGAGATCGCCCAGACCTTGATCACAGCCGGTTTCGCTCCTGGCTCGAACCCCGGCCACTGGCTAGGCGCGCGAAGCATAGCCATAGATATTATGGTCGTGCCCTACCAAGCGGGCACGACGAGCAAGTCCGCCAGGGGCGCACGCATTCCGCCGCATGCGAAGAACGTCGGCAGGATCGCCCCCGGTCTTGAACCAGCCCTCATCGACAATGCAATCCACTTGATCACCGCATTCGAGGATGATGATCCGCGCAACTGCCAACTGCGCGTGGCGAACCCCGCCGCGCTGATCGTAGCCAAGACCATCAAGATTGCCGAACGTGAGGGAGATGCCCGCCGCCAACCAGAACGATTGAAAGCCAAAGACGCCCTCGACGCCTTCAGGCTGCTGCAAGCCATCGAGACGGATGCCTTGGCTGCCGGATTCCGCAGTCACCAGGCCGAGCCGGAAGCGGCCCGCGTGTCCGCGAATGCGGTTGAGTTCCTCGCCACCGAGGGCACCAGCCGCGACGGTTTGATGCCAAGACTGGCGACCGATGCCGCCTTCGGCGACCAGACCGTCA
>JAIRXX010000155.1 GCA_031268065.1 Propionibacteriaceae bacterium | reverse complement strand
GATGCGGTAGAGCGCCGCCGGGATCATCCGGGTGAAGAACTGGAGGACTTGGCGCCAAGTGAGGTCGTGGGGTCGGGCGATCCTGGCCCGCGCCCGTACCAGGGTGACCGATAGCCGCGAGACCAGGGCCGGGTCGGGTGCGACCGACCGCAGCACCGAGAGCTGGGTTGCTGCTTGGCGGTAGAGGCCGACCAGTTCGTCCGCCTCGCGCCCGGTCAGCCTCCGGCTGCGGGATAGCTCCTCCAGACGTGCCCACTGTCCGGCGTGCGCGGCGGCGAACACATCAATATCCATGCCAGTAGCCTAGCTTGTGAGTTTCCTTTGTTGGCCGTTCAAAGTGCCAACTGTGCCAGCTCTGTGTGTACACCTTGAGTTCCGGAGGGCGAAAACGCAGGTGGGGGGAGCGGGCGAGTCCCAATCAAGGCTACGGTTAGCACTGTGATTAACGACGAGATCGTCACCGGCGAGGGTGTTTCGCTCCAGGTGAGCGCCGCTTCGGTTATCGCGCGGGCCGGCGCTTGGCTGATTGATGCGCTGCTGGCTGGCTCCGTCGCCCTGCTGCTGCTGGTTGCGCTGGCCTTCGTCGGCGCGGACCGGTTTGACGAAGCGTCGGCGACGGCATTGTTCGCGGTTGTCACGGCGTTCCTCTTCCTTGGAATGCCGATCATGGTGGAATTGCTGAGCGGCGGACGTTCGTTGGGCAAATTGGTCTTCGGGCTGCAGGTGATCCGGGATGACGGCGGCCCGGTGCGTTTGCGGCACTCCGCCGCTCGGGCGTTGGCGGGTTTTTTTGAATTGTGGATGTTGTCTGGAGTGCTGGCGTTCATGGTTTCCATGTTCAACGACCGGGGTAAGCGAGTTGGCGATTTCCTGGCCGGAACCTATGTCATCAGCATTCGCCCCCCTCGCAGCACACTGCCGCCGCTGCTCTCCCCACCTGAGCTGGTCGGCTGGGCGCGGGTGGCCGATATTCGCCCGCTGCCAGACATGCTCGCATTGCGGGCGCGGCAATTTCTCGCCCGGGCGTACGAATTCCCGCCGCCCATCCGGCACCGGTTGGGACTGCGGTTGGCCGCCCAGCTGGAATTGTTCGTCTCGCCCGCGCCGCCGCCCGGAACGCATCCGGAACGTTTCATGCTCGCCGTGCTCTTTGAGCGGCGGATGCGCGAGCAAGCGGCCCTGGCCCGACTGGTCCCCCGCCTTCAGGCCCAGTTGGCAGGCATAGACACCCTCCCCTACGGCGTCTCCGACCCCGATTCCTGAGCCGTGCCGTAGATCGGGCGGACCTGTTGCCCACAGCGCCGGGCAAGGTGGCCGGGTCCGGCTCGGCGAACGTGGTCCAATGCAGCCAATGTCGTAATGATTAGGACATTGAGACATGGCGGTAGCCGCCCGACTGCTCGCTCTGCGCAGCCTGGCCGAGTCCGTGGCACGCCGGTGAAAACCGTATGTGTAACGATGTGGAAAATAGGTAAAATGTGTAAGATGTGTACCACTTAGGTAAAGATGGGTAAAGGACATGGGTACTCAGATCAACGACAACCCTTTTACTCCGACGTTCGGCATCACCCCGCCGCTGCTGGTTGGGCGCGATGCTGAGATAGCGGCGGTTCGACGGGCATTGGCCAGCGGTCCTGGCGATCCAGCCCGTGCCGTACTGCTGACTGGCCCGCGCGGGACCGGGAAAACTGTGCTGTTGAATGCGCTGGAGGACGAGGCCATTGCGGCTGGCTGGTGCGTCATTTCTGAGATTGTCCAGCCGGGGCTGGTCGGTGAGCTTTCTCGCACCGTGCTGCCCAGTCTGTTGGCCGTGCATGACCCCGATGCTTCCAGCGGCAGGATTACCGGGGTGTCTGCGGGGGTCTTGGGAGTCAGCGCGTCCGTTTCCCGCGAAGTGAGCCAGCGCTATCAGATCGAGCCATCCTTGCGCCAGCAGTTGGAACGGTTGGCCATCCTGTTGGGGGGCAAAGATTCCGGGCTTTTCATCAGCCTGGATGAGGTGCATCGTGATGAGATTCACGAACTCGTCGGGCTTTTCCATGCCATTCAGCAGGCTTTCCGGCGCGGATTGCCGGTAGCGTTCGTGGCTGCCGGGCTGCCCAGCTCCATCAGCAGCTTGTTGAATGAGAATGTGCTCACCTACCTGCGGAGGGCAGAACGCTTTACCTTGGGTGTGTTGCCTGACACCCTAGTCCGTGCCGCCATTCAGCAACCGATCCTCACGGCGGGCCGCACCATCTCGGAAGCGGCGCTCGATCTGGCAGTGAACGCAGTTGAGGGTTATCCGTTCCTGATCCAGGTCGTTGGATTTGAATTGTGGCAGGTGGACCCCGCCAGTGTGGATATCGACCTACGGGCGGCGAGGACTGCTGTCGCCCAAGCACGGCGGACGGCATACCGACTGGTCCACGAACCAGCGCTGAAAGACATTTCCGAGGCCGACCGCCGCTTCTTGCAGGCGATGTCTGCCGACAATGGCCCTTCCCGGATAGCCGACCTCATGGCCCGCCTGCGGACGAGCCGCGATCATGTCAACAAATACCGCTCCCGGCTGATTGCCGCCCAGTTGATTGAGCCAGCGGGCCGGGGGTTGGTCGATTTCTCCATGCCGCTGCTGCGCGACTACCTCCGGGAGTGACTTGCCTCCCACGGTTGTTGGCGGCTGTTTGCGGGTGTCTTGCTGGGCAATTGGGGGCTGGTGTGGGCTTGTTACTGAGCTAGAGGGTTAATAATTGGCGTTGATTCGGTAGGCTCCACCTATGAGAAGAGGGCTTTTGGGGTCGTGTGCCGCGCTGGCGGCGCTGGCTTGGCTGTTGATCGGCGGCTTTGCCGTCCCGGCGCAGGCTGACAGTGCCACGCCGACTCCCAATCAGAGTACGTATGCCACCCAACCTTCCAGTCCGGCGGCGACGCCCGATCCAAGCGCGTCCGCAGACACCGACGTCGTGGATGACGAAGATATTGCGGACCTTCCCGACGTTCCGGTCAATGATTCGTCCACGTTGATCGTTTTGCTCGCCGCTGGTGGCGTGGCGCTGGTTGCCGCGCTGGTTGTATTGATCAGGAAATAGCTATGAGCGATTTGATAGACACACCCGAGATGTACCTGCGTACCATCTACGAGCTTGTGGAAGAGGGCGTGCCGCCGCTTCGGGCGCGGATAGCTGAACGGCTTAAGCAGAGCGGGCCAACGGTGTCGGAGACCGTCGCCAGGATGGCGCGCGCCGGGCTGGTCAGCATCCATCCGGATCGGCATCTGGCGCTGACTCCCAAGGGCGAGGAATTGGCCGCGCGGGTGATGCGCCGACACCGGCTGGCCGAATGCCTGCTCACTGATGTGATCGGGCTGGATTGGAGCTTGGTGCATGACGAGGCGTGTCGCTGGGAGCATGTGATTTCCACCGACGTCGAACAACGGTTGGTGCAGATCATGCACCACCCAACCCATTCGCCCTATGGGAATCCGATCCCGGCCTTGGGAGAATTGGGCAGTTCGGGTCCGGCAGACGCCTTCCTGACCGGGGTGGTGCCGCTTGCGGAGATCATTGCCGCCGAGGGGCCGCACCAGGTCGTCCTCAAGCGGATGGGAGAGTCGATTCAGATCGATCCGAAGATTCTGGCGTTGCTTGCCGGGATCGACGTGCGCCCCGGACAGCGAATGACCGCCGAGGCCGCGCCCAACGCGCTCATCCTGGCCACCGAGAGCGGGGAGTTGCGGCTCGCGCCCGAATGGGCGGATCATCTTTTCGTGGCCGCAGACTAGCCTGGAATAAAACAGGACTTTATGTTGTTGCTATTGAGTGCGACCTGACTAGGGAGGAAATTGTGGCTACCAAAGCCCTTACCGGGGCTAATTTTGACTCCACCGTGAGCGTGGATGGGATCGTACTCGTGGACTGCTGGGCTTCGTGGTGTGCCCCCTGCCGCCGGTTTAGCCCCATCTTTGAAGCCGCCTCGGAGGAGAACCCCGACATAGTTTTTGGCACGGTTGACACCGAAGCCGAGCGCGACTTGGCGCAAATGCTGCACATTCAGATGATTCCGACGGTGATGGCCTTCCGTGAAGGCATCATGGTCGCGCGCGAGTCGGGCGCCTTCACCAAGAAGCAGTTCGACGAGCTTGTCGAACGGGTCAGGCAACTCGACATTGACGACATCCGCAAGGAATTGGAGAGCATCGAGTGACCTGCCGCCGTCGGCGCTGACCCGGTGTCGCGGTCAGGCGGCTCGCGGTATTAGCTCGCTGAAACTCGCCCCTGAGCAAGGGTGCGTTTGCGATGGAAAGCTAAGCTTGGGGATATGTGGTCGAAGCGCGATGAGGTTGATTACGCGCTGCAACGCCGAAACACCCTGCAGGCGATGCGGCGTCCTCAGCGTCGGCTGAGCAATCTTGAGGTTTGCGACGCCGACCCGATGCTGGTGCGTTCGGCCCATCACCACGGCGAGGAATCCAAACGGCCCTGCCCGGTCTGCGGCATGGGGCAGTTGCTCAACCTCAGCTACGTATTCGGGGAACAACTCGGGCAGTACTCCGGGCGGATCAAATCCACGCCGGAGTTGGTGGAGATGCAAAACGAATACGGCGAGTTCCGAGTGTTTGTGGTCGAAGTGTGCGTGGGATGCGGGTGGAACCACCTCATCCAATCTTTCTTGCTCGGGGACGGGGTGAAACGAAGGCCGCCCCGGCGGCAGCGAACGGTGGAGGACATTTATGGCTAGCCAGCGACCAGCCCAGCGCGGCCCCAACTCAAGCCCGCCGCGCAAGCCCGCCGCGCGAAAGGGCAAGCACGCCGCTGGGAAGCCCGGCAAGCAGGGTAAACGCCGCGCCCCGCTGTGGCTGCGAATCCTCAAATGGTCGATGGCCAGCCTGCTCCTGATCGCGGTGGCTGGCTTCGTCGGCTTCTCCATCGTCTACGCCTCGACGCCGATCCCGGACGCCAACGCCGATTTCCAGACCAACACCAGCTTCGTCTACTACGAAGACGGCAAGTCCACCATCGGCTCCTACCAGATTCAGAATCGGCAGACGATCCCGTACGCGGACATGTCGATCTACGCGGTCAACGCCGTGGTGGCGGCGGAGAACCGCACCTTCTGGAGCGACCCTGGAATTTCGGTCCCCGGAATGGCCCGCGCCGGTTTGGCGGCGCTGCGCGGCGAGGAAGTCACCGGAGCATCGACCATCACCCAGCAATACATAAAGGTGCTCTACCTGACCCAGGAGAAGACCCTCACCCGCAAGCTGCACGAGATTGTGCTGGCCGCCAAAATGGGCCAGGACATG
>JAIRXX010000124.1 GCA_031268065.1 Propionibacteriaceae bacterium | reverse complement strand
GTTCATCGCCGCCGATGAGACCAACGTCGGTCGGGCCTTTGTGATCTCATCGTCGTTGCCAGGTGAGGGGAAGACCACCATCTCGCTCAACTTGGCAACGGTGCTGGCCGAGGCTGGAGAGCGGGTGTTGCTCATCGACGGAGACCTGCGCAGGCCGCGCATCGCCAAATATTTGGGCCTGGAGACCAAGATCGGCCTGACCACAGTGCTGATCGGGAAGGCCAGCCCCGGCGACGTCCTGCAGAAGACCCAGATCAAGAATCTCACTGTGATGGCCTCTGGCGGGGTGCCGCCAAATCCCTCAGAGCTGTTGGCATCCAAAGGCATGGAGCAACTGCTGGACACCGCCCGCAACCTATTCAATTACATAATCGTCGATTCCGCCCCGCTGCTGCCCGTCACCGACGCGGCCATCTTGTCTAGGCAAACCGACGGCATCATTGTGGTCGGAGACGTCAGCGGCACCACAGTGCCGCAGCTGGAGACGGCGCTCGATTCGGTACGCTCCGCCAACGGGACAGTGCTGGGGATCGTGCTCAACAAGCTAAACCGCGAGCGCAGGTCGCACAGCCAACGCTACGGCTACTACTACTATGGCCAGGAATACTACGAAGAGAACGAAAGCCAGAATCGGCAAGCCTCCCGCGCCAAGAAGAAGAACGACCGGTGACCAGCGCCAGACCTCGGTCTCCGCGCTAGTCCGTGCCGTCGCCTTGAGCCGGAAAACACCGGAATGCTAGCTATTGATAGCTAACTGCTAGAATTTGCTCTCAGAACGAGGCTGCGGCAGACATGATCTACATGGAAGGAGGCCCACTATGGCGAACAAGCAGGTTGCTACCCGCGTTGACGAGGCAGAGGATCGCCGGTTCCGGGAGATCACCAGGGCCATCGGCACTACGCCCTCAGACGCGCTGCGAATGTTCATCGCGGCTTTCAATGCCGCCGGTGGATTCCCGTACACGCCCCGGATCAATCCCGTCGAAGTGTCAGCATTCGACAATGAGGAAGACGCCACGCGATTCTCCACCCACCTCGCAAAGAAACTGATCCATGCGCAGGGGTGATGTCTGGACACTGCGCGACGACCGTTACGCCGCGAAAGCCCGCCCTGTCGTCATCGTCCAGTCCGACGACGCACCCCTTAGGAAGAAGAGCGATCTATGACCACGAGTCCCTTCCGGGTGCTTGTGGTCTGCCACGGCAACATCAGCCGCTCCCCCACCGCACAACACCTGCTGTGCGCCGCGCTTGACGAGCGATTCCAGATCGCCAGCGCCGGAGTCGGCGCGTACATGGTGGCCGGACGCCCAGTCGATCCCATGATGGCCGCTCTGCTGGAAGACCGTGACATCGACGTCACCGGCCACGCCGCCCGCCAACTCGACCGTTCCATAATCAATGACGCCGAACTGATCCTCACAATGGAACGCAAACAGCGCTCTTGGATAGCCGAAGAAACCCCCCGCGCCATCTCCCACACCTTCACCCTGAAAGAATTCGCCCGGCTATGCGTGGCCGTCCGCGACACGCACCCAGCCTCAATCTCCGCCCTAATACACGCCGCCGCCACAAACCGCGCAGTCTACCCACCAGACAACAACACCGACGACGACATAGCCGACCCTTACCACCGTCCAACCCACGCCTACACCACGGCCCTCGACGAAATCCAAGCAGCGATCAATCAGATTGCCCCCGAGTTGTTGAGGCACGCCAAACTTCGCAGCAAACTAGCCCGCAACCCTTTCGCGGACTTCGTCATCACACCAAAGTCCGAAAACTGAGGGTTGGCGACTGAGAGGGTTCTGGCATCGAGCGGGGAATACTGGAACCCGAAGTGTCGATAGAAGCCGACCGCATTGTCGTCAACAGCATGGACCAGAATTGCCACCGCCGACTTCTCCCGTTCCCAAGGGTGGCCTGTCATCACTACGACCGCGCCTGCGAACCGGCGCCGATCAGGGGCCGGTGTCGATCAAGGTCATACCGGCGCGGCTTGCGGCTGCCTTGTCGAAGGTGGCGGTCATGACGCATCCGGCCGTTCTGCCTTGTGCCACCAGGAGTGCGTCGGCGAAGTCGGCCCCTTTATTCGCCGCGTCCAGCGCCTCCCTGGCGCTGGCACGGTCTCCGATAGTGAGCTCGTCGGTGTCCAGCAACGCCTCGAACAGCGCACAGCGCTCGGCTTGGGAACGCTTGTAGGAACGGGCGAGCACCCACCACAGTTCGACCAGGGCGGTGGGACTGACAAAACCTGGCTCGGCGGCAGTGAGAGAGGCGACCAACTGGTCCGCCGCAGCGGCCTGGGTTGGATCGTCTCGCACTATGTAACGCACCAGGACATTCGTGTCCAGACCAATCATCGAGACGCCTCGGCGGCGATATCGTCATTTAGCTGCTCGATGGTGACTGGCGCCCCCTGGTGCGGGCCGAAGAAACCGGCCAGACGGCTCACCCGCTTGATGGACGCACGAATCAGGAAACCACCATCGGCCTCTTCGAACTCCAGCTTGTCCCCCTGCGAAACGCCAAGGACCTCACGCACCCGCGCTGGGATTGTCACTTGTCCTTTGGACGTGAGCGTCGCAGTGACCATCATTCTCCTTACAGCATCAAACTCCTTACTTCATCCTAATGTAAGGCACATTTGAGGGCAACCCCTAGACTCGCACGTCACCATTGCTGTTTGGCCAGTTTCAGCAGTGTCTTGCCTGCCGGGGTTTCGGATTCAACGCGAGATGGGTTCCCACGTCCCGCAAAACGTGTACACCGAAATCAACTCCTTGCAATTTTTGACTAGACCTCAAATATAA
>JAIRXX010000122.1 GCA_031268065.1 Propionibacteriaceae bacterium | reverse complement strand
GTGCCGACTCTCGGCACCCCCGACACGCTGGAATTCCACGGCGAGGGCGCAGCCGCGCTGCAAGAGGGCCTGTACGCGAATCGCTGGGCCGGCGCCGCCCTGACCACCGGCGATTTGTCCAGAACCGCCGAGTATACGTTGCACACCGTGCTGCCCCCGGCCTGGACAGACGGGCAGTTGCGCGGATTGGGCACCCCGGCTCGCGGTCTGAGCAAGACCAGTGGCGTGCCGGAAGGGGTCGGCGACTTGGCCCGGAGCATCGCGGCGCGGGCGCAGACCCAGCTCGACCGGGTGCGTGCCATCGAGACCTATCTGTCTGGCCGGGGATTCTTCTCCAACACCGACCAATCCCTGCCCACCCACCGGGCCGACCGGATCAACCGGATGATCGAGGGTGAGCAGATGGTCGGAGACGACGAGCAGTACGCGGCGCTGATGGCGTTGATGCTGTCCTCGATGAACATCCCGGCGCGGGTGGTGATGGGATTGCATCGGGAGAATCCCGGTGGCGGGGCGGCGGTGTTGCGCGGCTACGACATGCACGCCTGGGTGGAAGTCGAATTCGAGGAGGCGGGCTGGGTGGCGTTCGACCCGACCCCTCCACGGGACCAAGTGCCGGAAACCAACACCAGCAAGCCCCGCAACGAGCCGAGGCCGCAAGTTTTGCAACCGCCCGAGCCGCCCGAAGACCCGGTTGAACTCCCGCCGTCGATCACTGATCGCGCTGCTGACAATATCGATGGCGAGCTTCACCAAATTCCGTGGCGGGCCATGCTGTTGGCCGGCGGGATGCTGCTCGCCGTGTTGTCCCCGGCGATGGCGATCGGCTTTGCCAAATGGGCGCGCGGACGCAAACGCCGTAATGCCGCCGATCCGGCGCGGTCGGTCAGCGGCAGTTGGGACGAGGTGGTCGATTTCGCCGTCGATTCCGGCGCCAAGGTGCCGCTGAATCTGACCCGGCAGGAGTCGGCGTGGTTGCTGAATTCCATCTGGACGCCGGGTACGCCGACCCCGGAATGGGTGGTGGAAACCGACGAGCTGCCGCCCAGCGTCGAATTGGCGCTGATGGCTGACACCGCCGTCTTCTCCGGCCAACTGGTGACAGCGGAATCGGCGGCCTCGGCATGGCGGTGCGCAGACAGCCTGCGCCGGGAGCACGACACTGGGAATGTGCTCACCCGGACCCGCCGGGCGCTGTCGCTGCGCTCGCTGCGGCGTGCTGGCGCGTCCCGCAGGGCTGCGGCTAGGAGCAGGCGATGAGGTATCCGTACCGGGTGCCGCAGCCGCCGCCGATTATTTCCGACTTGACCTGGCTGCGCCTGCTGGGCAGCGGCGGCCTGGCAGATGTGCATCTCTACCGCCAGAGCGTCCCGGCCAGGGAGGTGGCGGTGAAAGTGCTCCGGGCGGGGAGCGGGCCAACTGCCCGCGAAGAGCTGGCCCATGAGGCGGACGCGATGGCGAAGCTTTCCGGCCATCCGGCGATCGTCTCCCTCTACTCGGCGGGGGAGAGCGACGACGGCAGAGTTTACCTGGTGATGGAATATTGCCCGGTCACTGACCTGGGGAAGCGTATCCGGGGTGAGCCGCTGACCGTGGCGCGGGCGCTGGAATTGATGATCCAACTGTGCGGCGGGGTGGAAATGGCGCATCGGGCCGGGTTGGCGCACTGCGATATCAAGCCGCCCAATATCATGCTCACCGCTTACGGCCATCCGGCGTTGAGCGATTTCGGCTCGGCCACCGAATTCGGCCATCCGGTGCCGGGGCAGCGTTTCTCGATTCCCTGGGCGCCCCCGGAGCAGCAATTCAAGGTGGAGGCGCAGCCCAGCCTCGATCTGTGGGCGTTGGCGGCGACGGCTTGGACGATGTTGGCCGGGCGCTCTCCCTTCGAGGACTTGGCTGGGGACAATTCCGCCGCCGCGATAGCCGCCAGGGTGCGCTCCGGCAGCTTCCCCGGCCTGCCCTGCCGGGATGCGCCAGCAGAGCTTGAGGCCGTGTTGCGCTCCGGAATGGCGCTGGACCCCGGCGAGCGGGTGGCGTCGGCGCTGGAATTCGGCAGCAGGCTACAGCGCGTCCAAGAGTCGCTGCAGTTGCCGGTAACCGGCATGGACGTCCAAGCTGGTTCGGTCAAAGCTGCGCCTGCGCCGGTGGATTTGGAGCACACCAGGGTGCGTGGCATCCAATTGGCCACCCCGGTGCCCAATGCGGGGGTTGCCACCGCGCCGCCGGAAGAACAAGATGGAAAAGCTGTCGCGCGAAACGGCGCCGACCAGCCTGCCAGCCGTCGGGTACGCACCTTGCTGATCGGGGTTTGGGCCGGGATCGCCGCCGTCGTATGCGCGGCCCTGGTCACCGTGGTGTTCATCGGCGGCGGCTACACCTTCCAGGTGGTTCAGCCCCAGGAGAACCCCAAACCGCTGAGTCCAGTGGACCCGCCGCCAGCCGGGGTGTCAGGTTTGGCCGGATCGGTGTCTGGCGGCTTCGTAAGGTGGACTTGGAATGACTCTCCCGGCTCCGGACTGCATTACAACTACCGGGTCAGCGCTCCGGGGGCGGACATCGACCAGGACAGCACGGCGGCGAATTCGGTCAAGCGGCCTGCTGTGGCCCAGAAGATGTGCATCGAAGTCCGCGCCGTAGACGATCAGGGCCGCCAATCTGATCCAGCCGAAGACTGCCAAGACGCGGGGGGATGAAGATGGAACGGGTTCTGGACGGGCGCGCGCCCAGCGATTGCGACCCGAGCGGCGCAGCGACCCGGCGACGCTCAGGCATGATTGGCGGGGCTACTGTTAGGCTAGCCGGGTGAGTTGGAACGCTCGTGAGTTGATTGGCGCGGTGGATGATGATTTCGTCGACGCCGTTTCACAATTCTTGGCGGAGGTGGAGCAGCGGCTGGTGGCGGCGGCCCAAGCGGATACGGCTTTCGCCACTGAAGCCGCCGGACACATCATTTCCTCCGGCGGAAAGCGCTTCCGCCCGTTGCTGGTGGTGGTGGCGTCAATGCTGGGGGAGCCAAAACGCGAAGACGTGGTCAACGCGGCGGTGGTTGCGGAGCTGACCCATGTGGCCAGCCTTTACCACGACGACGTGATGGACGACGCTGTGCTCCGCAGAGGTGCGCCCAGCGCCAACCAGCGTTGGGGCAATATGGTGGCGATCCTGGTGGGCGATCTGCTTTTCGCCCGGATGGCTTCAGTGCTGACCGACCTCGACAAACCTTTCGCCAAAGTCCATTCGGTGACTTTCAACCGCCTCGTCCAGGGCCAGCTTAGGGAGACGGTGGGGCCGGAACCGGGTGCCGACCCGGTGGAGCACTATCTGCGGGTGGTGTCCGACAAGACCGGCTCGTTGATCGCGGGTTCGGCGGTTTTAGGCGGCATGGCTGCGGGGCTGCCCGAGCCGATGCTGTCGGCTTTGGCGAAATTTGGCGAGGAAATAGGGGTGGTGTTCCAGCTCATTGACGATCTGATCGACATTGAGTCGGAGACGGCTGGGAAAACTCCCGGCACCGACTTGCGGGCCGGGGTGCGCACTTTGCCGACCTTGCTGGTCCGCCGTTGCGCCGATCCGCGCGACGCCAGGCTGCTGCAGCTGCTGGATGGCGAGTTGGGCAGCGACGAAGAACTGGCCGAAGCGTTGGCGCTGCTGCGTGGGCACCGCTGCATGGAAGAGGCCCACGATGAAATTCGGCGTCGGGCCAACCTGGCGCGAAGCTATCTAGACCCATTGCCCGAAGGCCAGGCCCGCATTGGGCTGGCGGCTTTGTGTGATGCGGTAGTCACCCGTTCGTCCTAAGTTTCCCCCCAATGAAGGTTCCCCCAAATGGTTGATTCACAGACACAGAAAAATATCGGCTTCAACTACCTGCCCGGCCCCCACACCTTGGTCTGCGTGCCGTCGGCGGCAGTCCTTGTCGAATTGCCGACCGACCACGAATTGGTCACCAAGGTGTATGCGGCGCTGCGCGAGAAGGTCGATTTAGACGATGTGCTGGACATCTTGGTCAGCGGCGGATTGCGGAAGGTGCGCGGATTCGTGGCGGTGGCCGAGGTGCCAGTTGGCGCGCGGGTGATCGCGCGCGGCGCGTTCCGGGCCGTCGCTGGCGACGGCGAGGAGGTGAACGGGCTACCGATAATCACCGACCGCTTTACCGACGAATTCAGCCTGAGGCTGGATTGCGGCGATCAGGGCGCGGTTGCGGACGCCGCAAGCTGGCTGCCGCTGCTTGGTGGCGTGGTGAGCGCTGGGGCAGTCCAGATCGAGACAGCGGAATCCCTGCTCGGCCAAGCCGGTGAGCTGGTGCTCGAACCGCTTCCCCCGCTGCCCGAAGACGATCTTGACGACGACGGGCCGGACACCGCCGAGCAGCCCGCCGTAGCGGTGGGGCCGCCTGGGGAAGGCGAAGCCGAGGATGCGGAGCCGGACGGGGACGACGTAGCCGCAGAGCCGGATGAGGACGGCCTGGCGGGCGGCGAGACTGCCGCCGAAGCGGCGGCGCAGCCGGTGGCGGTGTTGGCGGTGACCTGCCCGCAGGGGCATTTGACCTCCCCGTATTTCAACTTGTGCCGGGTGTGCGGGCAGCAGGTTCCCCCGCAGCAGCCCGTCGAAGTTCCGCGACCGCCGCTGGGCACGATCCTGTTCGCAAACGGCGACCGGGAATTGCTTGACCGCCCGATAATCTTGGGGCGCAGCCCCCGTGTCCCACCCGACTATGTGGGCGAGCAACCCAAGCTGCTGCAGTTGGACGACCCCACCCGTGACGTCTCCGGCCAGCATCTGCAGATAGGCATCGACGGCTGGCAAGTGCTGTTGACCGATCTTGGTTCCACCAATGGGACCGAAGTGGTATTTCCCGGTGCGCAACCGGTGCTGCTGCGGCCCAACGATCCGCTGATGATCGGCACCGGGACGTACGTGGTCTTGGGTGGATCGTTAGAGTTTTGGTATGAGACCGGTCCATAGCGGCTCGCCTGGACCAGCCGGGCCGCTGCCCGGTATGGATATTTGCCGCTGCCCGGCAGCGGGCTATTAGTTTCCTGGAGCACGGCGTTGGGCAAGAACCGAGTCAATGAATCGCTTGGCGAGCATGAATTGCGGGTGGAATTCGCCGGCAATTGGTATTTCCCAAGGCCCAATGAGCAGTTCAGCATCGGTCGCAGCGGCGACATCGCCTGGGACGACAATCCCTATCTGCATCGGAAATTCCTCCGGTTGGCTTTCGGCAACGGGTTTTGGTGGGTGATCAACGACGGCAAGCGGCTGACTGCCGCGCTTTCCGACCAGGAGGGCCGGATGTATTCGTGGCTGTCTCCCGGCTCCGCCGTTCCGCTGGTTTTCCGGAGCATGAGGCTGAGTTTTTCGGCTGGCCCGATCAGCTACGAATTGAATCTGTTCACCGCTACCGGGGCTTTCGCCCCGGTCGGGTCGCTGGCCTATGCCGATCACAACGAGGAGACCATCGGGGACATTCCGCTCACGGCGGCGCAGAAGCTGCTCATCTTGGCCCTGGCTGAGAATCGGCTGCGCAAATTCGGCTCCGGGGCGGTGGAGATACCCTCGACGGCGCAGGCGGCGGAGCGGTTGGGATGGACGCAGACCCGTTTCAACCGCAAGTTGGACAATGTGTGCGACAAATTCGACAACATCGGGGTGGAGGGCCTGCGCGGCGACTCTTCGGGATATGCGACGAATAGGAGGGCGCGGCTGGTCGAGTACGCCGTGTCCTCGGCGCTGGTCACCGCCGCCGACCTGCCATTGCTGGAGGCCGAATCAGCGGCGAATAACGGGCGTTTGGCTGTGGACGGGGACGATGATGATTCATGAATTGGGCGCTGAGGCGCTGGCTGGGGCGATCCGCGCTGGTGATGTGAGCGTGGTGGAGGTCACCGAGCACACTTTGCGCCGGGCAGAGGAGATTGGGCCCGGCGTCGGCGCATTTGCGCATTTGTGCGCGGATCGGGCGCTGGAGCAGGCGCGGAAGTTGGACGCGCTGTTCGGCTCGGGCCAGGAGGTTCCGCCGTTGTTCGGGGTGCCCTGCCCGATCAAAGACCTGAATGCCGTGGCCGGGGTGCCGATGGAATGCGGCTCGGCGGTGATGGCGGGCAATGTCGCAACTTTTGACGATGGGGTGGTTACCTGGCTGGCCCAGGCTGGCACCGTGATGGTCGGCAAGACCAACACCCCGGAATTCGGCTTTCCCTGCTACACCGAGCCGGACAACGCCCCGCCCGCCCGCACGCCCTGGGATTTGACCCGTTCGGCTGGCGGCTCCAGCGGCGGCGCGGCGGCTGCGGTGGCCGCCAAGATCGTTCCGATAGCCCAAGCCTCAGATGGCGGCGGATCGATTCGCATTCCCGCCTCAAGTTGCGGGCTGGTCGGCCTCAAACCCAGCCGGGGCCGGATCAGCCCGGCGCCGCACGTTTTCCCAGGTCCGGGGTTGACCACCAACGGCGTGCTCACCCGCGATGTGCGCGACACCGCCATCGGCTTGGACGTGTTGGCCGGGGCCAGGGCTGGTGACATCTTCTACGCCCCGGTGCCGCAGACGAGTTTCCGCGCGGCCTGCGACACCCCTCCGGGCAGGCTCCGGATCGGGATGCTCGCCACACCGGTCATCGCTTGGGCTGACGTGCATCCGGCCTGCGTGCAGGCGGTTGACAAGGCCGCTGTGGCATTGGAAGGGCTGGGGCATATCATCGAGGACGCCCCGGTGCCGATGTCGGTGGACGATTGGGACGCTTTCGCCGCGCTGTGGTCGGTGGGGGCGGCGACTTTGCCGATTCCGCTCGGCAAGGAATCCCTGCTGCGCCCGCTCACCAAGTGGCTGCGCGAAAAGGGCAACGGCTACAGCGGCAAGGCTTACGCCTGGGCGATGACCGCCGCCCAGCGCGTCGCCCAGCGGATTGCGACCGCATGGGATCGCTATGACATCATCCTCACGCCCACTTTGGCCCAGCCTCCGGCAAGGATCGGAGCGCTCCGCGACGATCTTGACCCCGCCGCCGATTTCGCCGCGCAGACCCGTTTCACCCCCTGGACCTCGATCTACAACGTCTCCGGCGCACCGGCGATTTCGCTTCCGCTGCACACCGCCTGGGTGGACGGCGTGGAATTGCCGATTGGTGTCATGCTCGGCGCCCGTTTCGGCGCTGAGGCCACGCTGCTCAGCGTCTCCGCCCAATTGCAGGACAACGGATTTCTCGGCCGCTGAATCGGGTCCGCCGCAGTTCGCCGGTTCCGCGCCCCGGTCTTGGGCGGCTATAGTGCGGCCATGAGCACTACTGAAGAAGTCGTCGGGCTTTGCGTTGACCTGATCCGTTTTGACACCTCCAACTTCGGGCCGGACGGCTCCAAGGGGGAGCGCGAAGCCGCCGAATATGTGGCTGCCAAGCTGGGCGATGTCGGCATCGAAGCGCAAATCTTTGAGTCTGAGCGGCGGCGCAGCAGCGTCGTAGCCCATTGGGAGCCACCGGGCTGTGACTCCAGCCTGCCGCCGCTGATGGTCCACGCCCACACCGACGTGGTGCCAGCGGTGGCCGATGACTGGCAGGTGGATCCCTTCGCCGGAGAGGTGATCGACGGCTACGTGTGGGGCCGGGGCGCGGTAGACATGAAAGACTTCGACGCGATGGTGCTGGCGGTGGTCCGGGACCGGGTGCGCACGAATCGTCCCCCGAGGCGGCCGATCAGGCTGGTCTTCACCGCCGACGAGGAAGCCGGGGGCAGGCTGGGGTCGGTCTGGCTCGCCCAGAACCATCCCGAATTGGTGGCAGACTGCACAGAGGCCATTGGCGAAGTGGGCGGGTTCTCGCTGACGATCCGCGACGATTTGCGGCTCTACTTGGTGCAAACCGCTGAGAAGGGCATCGCCTGGCTGAAATTGCTGGCCGACGGCAAAGCCGGGCATGGCTCGATGCGCAACGACGAGAACG
>JAIRXX010000189.1 GCA_031268065.1 Propionibacteriaceae bacterium | reverse complement strand
GCTGACGGTGGCTGGGCGGGCGCAATATAACCGACCGGTAACAACTCCCGGCAGGGTATTGACAGATCGCCATCCAGATGAGAACGTACTCAAAAGAACAAAATGAGAACGTGCTCACTTGAAGCGGACGCGATGCCAACGAAAGCCATCGCAAACAGGTTGCCCGGATCGGGAGGGGTCTGGGCGGCACACCGTTTCACCCTCGCAAAGACCCAATAAACCAAGAACAGGAGTCCATCCAAATGCCGACCAATACCCTGCCGCTGTCACCGATAGAGGCGGATTTCGAGGAAAAGCTACAGGAGAGCGTTGACCAGTACGCCGACGTGGAGCAATTCATCGCCGAGACCGTCGACGCTGGTTTGAAGAACGTCTACTTCGTCGGGGCGGGCGGTTCGCTGATCGCATCGTTCCCGGCCTATTACCTGCTCCACCGCATGGTTGATCTGCCCGTCTACCAGATTCAGAGCGATGAGCTGAACTTTGGCCGTCCGAAGGCGCTCGGGCCGGGTTCCCTGGTGATCCTCGCCTCTTACACCGGCACCACCAAGGAGACGGTGGCGGCGGCGCAATACGCCAAAGAGGCTGGCGCCACCGTATTTTCAGTCTGCAAGGAGAACAGCCCATTGGCCAAAGCGTCGGCGAAGGCGATAACTGGTTCCTCGGATATCTTGGAACTCGCCGCCGCCTACTGCCTCTGCGCGAAATTGGGGGTCGAACTGGATTACGACCAGATCAAGGCGACTTTCGCGGCGATTCCCAAGGCTTTCCTGGCCGCTGTGGAGAATTACGAGGCGAAGGTCCACGACATGGCCGTGGCGCTGAAAGACGAGCCGATCACCTATGTCCTCGGCTCCGGCCCGTCACACGGTTGGGCCTACGGCCTGGCGATGTGCTATCTGCAGGAAATGCAGTGGAAGCACGCGGTGTCGTTCAACGCCGGTGAATTCTTCCAAGGCGCTTTTGAGGTGGTCGTAGACGACACCCCAGTCGTATTGCTGCTCGGTGAGGACGCCAGCAGGCCGATAGCCGAGCGGGCGCAGCGTTTCCTCGACCAGTACACCCGCAAAGCGCATTTCATCGACGCCAAGGAATTTGACCTGCCCGGCATCGATCCAGGCTGCCGGGACATCGTTTCGCCGCTGGTCATCTCCAAGGTAATCGGGCGGTTGGCCGCGCATTACGAGGCTGTGCGCGGACATGCGCTCTCCCAGCGCCGCTATATGTTCCGGACTGTTTACTGAGCGGCGCCGCGATGAGAATCGTCGCTGTCGGGGACAATTGCCTCGACTGGTATCTCGACCGGAAGAAGATCTATCCCGGTGGGAATGCGGTGAATGTCGCCGTATTCGCCAAACGCCTGAGCGCCGATTCCGCATATCTCGGGCAATTCGGAACTGACCGGGCTGGCGACATCATGATCTCGGCCTTGGCCAGTGAGGGAGTTGACATCAGCCATATCCGGCGGGCCGAAGGCCGAAGCGGCTATGCCACCGTTCGGAATATCGAGGGGGAAAGAGTCTTCCAAGGCGCGTCTGACGGGGTGGTCGCTTTCGACCCGGTTGCGGATGACTACGATTTCATGGCTGGTGCGACGCTGATCCACAGCGGAGATTCTTCCTTCATGGGCGGGCATTTGGCCAGATTCGCCGCTATCGCGCCGGTGAGCTTCGATTTCTCCATCAAACCTGCGGAATATTGTCCGCCAATCCTTCCGCATGTCACTTATGCGACATTCTCCCGCCCAGAGTTGGACCCAGCCCAATTGCCCGACTTCATCGACTGGGTACACAGTTTCGGAGTGAAATATGTGCAAGTCACCAAGGGCGTGGCGGGGTCGTGGGTGTCTGACCGAAGGCAAATCCACCACGAACCAGCCGTACCCACCCAAGTGCTGGACACGCTCGGCGCTGGCGATTCATTCATCGCCGCCATGCTGGTGAATTTGCTAAAAGGCGCGTCGTCAGCCGAAGCCGCCGCTTTGGCGGCGCAATTCGCCGCTGATGCCTGCCGGGGCTACGGAGCATTCGGCTATGAGGCAGAGGCGGCAGATATGACACTCGCATCAGATCACCGATACGAGTAATACGAGTAACAACACTTCTTACAACACCGAAAGTCCAAAGGAGGAAACAGGTGAAAAAGATCATTGGAATCGCCCTCTCACTGTCGCTGGCAGCGCTTGCCGTTGGCTGCGGCGCCAATCCTGATTCGGGAGGGAGCAGCGCCAACACAGGCGAACTGACCGGAAAAATCTCATTCTTGGAGAAATGGCCAGATCCGCAATACAAAGTCATCTTCGACAAGATCGTCGCGGATTACATCGCCGCCCATCCCGGCGTTGAGATCGACCATCAGGCCGTGGGCGACCAGCCCATCAAGGACCAGCTCCGCGTGCTGACCTCGGCTGACGAATTGCCAGACATCTTCTTCGCCTGGCCGGGCGATTTCGCCAAGAAATTCATCCGGGGTGGTTTTGCCGCCGACTTGAGCGAATACCTCAATGGCACCGAATGGGGCGAGTCGCTGGCGGAGTCCGCGCTGGGCGCGTACAAGTATGACGGCAAATATTACGGCATACCGATCAACATGAATGCCAAGGTGTTCGCCTATTCCAAGAGCGCCTTTACCAAGGCCGGGGTGCAGCCGCCCACCAGCTACGAGGAATTGCTGGCCTCTTGCGAGCCGCTGAAAGCCGCCGGCTACACGCCGATCGCTTTCGGAAACCAGTATGGCTGGCCGGCGATCCACTACATCACCCAGCTAAACGCCGAATATGTGGCCGCCGATGTGCGCAATGCCGACTACAACCCCGCTGGCGGTGAATTCACCGATCCCGGCTATGAGAAGGCGCTGGTGACGTTTAAAGAAATGATCGACAAGTGCTCCAAGCCTGGCTCCAACGGAATCTCCCATGAGACTGCGCAGGCCGACCTGACCAACGGCAAGGCTGGAATGCAATATCTGGAGGTGCTGGAATTCGTCTCGCTGAACAACACCGAGACTGTGCCGGAATCTTGGATCGGGGATTGGGACTTCTTCGCCTTCCCGCCAATCGCCGGCGCCCAGGGCACCCCCGGAGCCATCACCGGAGCACCAGACGGCTTCCTGGTCAACGGCAAGAGTGAGAACATCGCCCTTGCCATCGACTTCCTGAAGTTCCTGACCAGCAAGGAGAACGCCGCGCTGATCGTGAAAGACATCGGCTGGCCTTCCCCGGTCGCCGGTTCCGCCGAATTGGCCCAGGCTACGCCTGAGGTGAAAAAAGCGGTCGAGATGATGAGTGCCGCGCCAGAGATGGCCATCTGGCTCGACACCGAGACGCACGCCGAAGTCGCCCAGGCCTATTTGGCCGGTGTGGAAAGCCTGCTCAACCAGGATTTGACTCCTGCTCAGGTTATGGACTCCGTGCGTGTTGCCGCTGCGAAGGTCAAGGCAGAAAACTCGTAACCGCGATTCATGTTGGTCGGCGCCATCCGATGGCGTATGGCGCCGACCAACATACTCATAGACAATTGCTGCCAGCGATACCTGCGTTAGGAGGGGGTATGAGGTTAGGCAAGTTCAGGCGGGCTGTTGGATATCTGTGGATACTCCCGGCGCTGTTGCTGCTGCTGGTCTTCGTCTACTACCCCATAGTGGAGAACTTCCGGCTGAGCGTCTACAAGTGGAACGCCTTCCAGCCGGAACCGAAGTTCGTCGGGCTGGGGAATTACGAGCGCGTCTTCGCGGACCCGGTTTTCTGGACGGCGATCGGCAACAACGTCGGCTACGCGGTGGTCTCGGTATTCTTCCAAGTCGGCATCGCGCTCGTCCTGGCTGCGGTGATGGAGGGCGTGGTGGCGCCGCGATTGCGCGGGTTCTTCCGCACGATCTACTTCATCCCGGCCACGATTTCGATCACCATCGTCGGCTTGCTCTTCCGGATCATCTACCAGCCCGAGGGCCTGCTGAATTCTTTCTTGGCGCTATTCGGGGCGCATTCCACAACCGCTTGGCTGGGGGAGCGGGAGACTGCGATCTGGAGCGTCATCGCAATGAGCCAGTGGCAGAATCTCGGCTACACGGCGATGCTGTTCGTCGTGGCCATCCAACGCATCCCCCGCGAGTTTTACGACGCTGCGGCGGTGGACGGCGCCGGACCGATCCGTTCCTTCTTCGCCGTCACCGTGCCGATGGTGCGGGAAATGACGACTTTGCTGATGATCGTGACGATCAGCGGCGCCTTCCTGGTCTTCAACGAGATTATGGCGACCACTTCCGGGTCTCCGGGAAATTCCAGCCAAGTGCTCGGCACCTGGCTTTACCAATCGGCCTTCAAGAATGACGACATGGGCTACGCCGCAGTGGTGGCGGTGGTCATCTTCGTCATCACTTTCACCGCCGCGCTCCTGCAGCTCGGCTATGGACGGCTGAGGAGGGTTGAACAGTGACAACAACGGCTACTTCCACCGCAGTGCGGATGCGCAGGCCGCGCGTCAGAATTACCCCAGTGCGGGTCGTGATCGGAATGGTGTTGGCGGCGTTGGCCGTGCTGGTCATTTTCCCGCTGGTCTGGATGGCCATCTCTGGTTTCAAGACCAATGCCGAGCTTTACGGCGACCCCTGGGGCCTGCCTGCCGAGTGGCGTTGGCACAACTATGAGCGGGCCTACGAATACGGCGTCATCCACTACATCGGCAATTCGCTGGTGGTGACCATCGGCTCGATCATCTTGGTGGTCCTAGTCTCCAGCTTCGCCGCTTTCGCCCTGGTGCGGGTGAAGATTCCCTTCTCCGCGCCGTTGACGATGGTCGTTTTGGGTGGCTTGATGCTCTCGGAGACGGTGGCGCTGGTGCCGTTGTTTCGGATCATGCGCGGGATTGGGTTGTACAACTCGTTGTTCGGCATCATCATCTTGTACACGGCTTTCCGGGTGCCGTTCATCACCTTCCTGATCCGGGCCTACATGCTCGGCCTCCCGCAGGAGGTCTATGACTCCGCAGTGGTGGACGGATGCAATACCTGGCAGATTTTCTGGCGGATCACCATGCCGCTGTGCTATCCGATCATCATTTCGGCGGCGGTGCTGCAGGCTCTCTTCAGTTGGAATGAATTCGTCTTCGCCTTGGTTTTCATAAAGGACGACGAGCTGAAGACGATGCCGGTGGGTTTGATGACCTTGCAATCCAAGTTGACGACTGACTGGCCGGTGGTGTTCGCCGGGCTAACTATGTCGGCGATTCCGATGGTTTTGGCCTTCCTCTTCGGGCAGCGTTATTTTGTGAAGGGGATCACGGAGGGGATTGGCAAATAATGGCGGTGTGGCAGAGCTGAAAGCTGAGTCCCGCCCGGTCAAGCAGTCCCTGGGCGGTGTGGTAAACAGTGGTTCGTATTGCAGAAAGTTGAGGGTTGGTAGTGCGGCTTCTTAGGCTGTTGCTGCCTTCTGGCGCATGGACGTCAGAGTCAAAATGGATAGTGTTCGCGGAGGCGGTGTTGGCGTCGGCCAAATTCTCGGTGCCCTTCCT
>JAIRXX010000051.1 GCA_031268065.1 Propionibacteriaceae bacterium | reverse complement strand
GCGCTTCAGATGCGCTTCATAAAGGGCAAGGAGGAATGATGGCCAGAAAGAAGGCTTCTCCGAAGTCCACCGCCAAAACAACCGCTTACCACGCCAGCGCCATCGTTATGGTGATTCTTTTCCTCTTCCCGCTCGTCTGGTCGGTGATCAACTCGCTGAAGACATCGGCTGAGGCGAGCGCATCGCCTCCCACGCTGCTGCCGCAGAAACTGAGCATGGAAAACTATGTCGAGCTGGCGACCCACGGCGAAGGACTCGGCCGCTATGTGGGCAACAGTTTGCTGGTCTGCTCCATCTCCGTGGTTTTGACTGTGGTCATCGCCACGCTGGGTGGCTATGGCTTCGCCAGGTTCAAATTCCCAGGCAAGAATATGGTTTTCCTCACCGTCATCGCGGTGCTCATGGTCCCGCATGCGACGCTGGTCCTGCCCCTTTACCTGATGTTCGCCCGCGCCGGGATGCAGGACAGCCTGGTCGCGGTGGGGCTGATCCTCACCGTCTTCCAACTCCCGTTCAGCATCTTCTTGATGCGGAACAACTTCGAGAGCATCCCGTTGGAGCTGGAGGAAGCGGCACTGGTGGACGGCTGCAACCCGCTCAAGGTCTTCAGGCGGATCAGCCTCCCGCTGGTGTTCCCAGGGATGGTCACCGTGGCCCTGTTTGCATTCCTAGTGTCGTGGAACGAATTCCTCGTCCCGCTGCTCTTCCTGAACAAAGGGTCGAGTTTCACGCTGTCGCTCATGTTGGTGAACATCCGCACCGGCGCGTACGGCTCCATCGATTGGGGTCTGCTGCAAGCGGGTACGACCGTGGCCATCCTCCCCTGCCTGGTGCTCTACCTTCTGCTGCAGCGTTACTATGTCGGCGGCTTGACGGAGGGATCGGTTCGTGGCTGACGACTTTAGCGGCTGTTTGAGAGACAGGATCACATAATGCCCCTTCACACGACGTTCAAACCCCTGCTGCTCGGTTCGGTCAAGCCGGCCGGCTGGTTGCGGCGCCAACTCGCCATCCAAGCTGCCGGACTATCCGGCCAGCTCGAAAGCCTCTGGGCCGACGTCGGACCCGACTCAGGCTGGCTGGGCGGTGCGGGCGAGAGCTGGGAACGCGGCCCGTACTATCTGGACGGGCTAATCCCGCTCGCCTACCTGCTGGACGACCCCGCGCTCATCGGGCGCGGCCAGAAGTGGATCGAGTGGATAATCCAAAGCCAGAGCGCAGATGGGCAGTTCGGTCCGGCGGCCAACCAGGATTGGTGGCCTCGGATGGTCGCGGTGAAAGCCTTGGAGCAGTACGCCGAGGTCACCGGAGATGAACGCATCCCCGGCTTCTTGGAACGCTACTTCAGCTACCAGCTTCGCAAGCTGCCCGAGCGCCCGCTCGCGGGCTGGGGGCAGGCCCGTGCCGCTGAGAACGTGCTGGCCGTCTCCTGGCTGCACGACCGTATGCCCCGGCAGGAATGGTTGGACCTCGCCCAGCTGCTATTTGAACAGGGCTTGGGCTGGGAGCGGTTCTTGGGAGAAACGCTCATCACTGGCCGGGCCATGACTTTCAACCACCTGACGCACGGCCCGAACGTGGCGATGGGCCTGAAGAACCCCGCTGTGCGGACGCTCATCTTCGGTGAACCTGACGGTGATGACCGCATGGTCAAGACCCTGGCCCTGCTTGACCGCTGGCACGGCCTGGTGCATGGGCTGTTCTCCGGGGACGAGTGGCTGGCCGGGAGAGAACCCACCCGCGGAGTCGAGACCTGCCAGATCGTGGAATACATGTTCACGATGGAACTGGCGGCGAGAGTCTTCGGCCACGCGCGTTATGGAGACCTGCTTGAGACGGCGGCGTACAACCTGCTGCCTGCGGCATTCGACCCGTTGATGCGAGCACACCAGTACCACCAACAGGCCAACCAGATTGAGGCAAGCGTGGCCGACCGGGATTGGTCCTACAGCACGAACGGGGCGAACGTTTTCGGCCTCGAACCCCACTTCGGTTGTTGCACCGCGAATTTCCACCAGGGATGGCCGAAGCTGGTGGCATCGCTCTGGGCTGAAGCTGAGGGTGGCTTGGCCGCGCTGGCATACGGCCCGTGCCGGGTTAGCGCCGGGGGATTTGAAATCGAGGAAGTGACCGACTACCCATTTTCCGGCAACATCAAGTTCCGCGTCTTGGCGGCTGGGTCGGACGAGCCGACACCGATCCGACTTCGCATCCCCGGCTGGGCCGAGCACTTCACCCTCCTCGTTGACGGCGGTGAATTGCCGGTCGCGCCGGACGATTCCGGCTTCGTCACCATCACCCGTTCCTGGTCAGCGGGAAGCGAGCTGGAATTGCGGCTCCCCATGCACCCACGCAGGGTTCGCCGGGAGCGGCAGGCAGTCGGGGTCCGGGTTGGCCCGCTGGTGATGGTGGCCACCCCCGGTGAAATTTGGCGTCCGGTGCCGGATGCGCAGGGACTGGGCGAATGGGAGGTGTTCCCGCGAAGGAGTTGGAACATGGCTTTGTGCCCCGACGCCCTCGTGCCGTTGGAAGACTGGGAGGTCAGGCTGTCCGAGGTCGGGCCGACGCCTTTCGGGCGTGATTCGATACCGGTTCGCGTCACCGCCGCTGGCTCCCGCCACCTGCCCGAATGGAAGCGGGACGGGGGCAACGCCGGGCCGATTCCAGACGGCCCTCTTCCAACGCGGTGGGTGAACGCCTTCGACCTGGTGCCGTACGGGTGTGCGACGATCCGGGTGGCCGAGTTTCCCACTGTCTGCCCGGTGGATGGCATCGAGTGGCCGCCATCCGTACGAGGGCAGGACAGATGAGGCCGGTGCGCATAGCCCTGACTACGGGCGACCCGGCGGGAATCGGCCCGGAGCTTGTCGCCCGCCTGCTGGCGGACCTCACCCAGGGCCTTTCCCCAGCTACGCTCGGCTCCGGGGCTTTGCCGGAATCCCGAGAACGCGACTCCCGGTTCATCCGGCAAAGCCCTGACCACCTTGGAACGCCAGCGGCTGGCCCCCAGCCGGATATCGCAGTCGTCACAACGGTCTCCGAGTTGCAGGCTGGCATCGAACGGTCGGGGCTGGCGGTTGACGCGGCGCAGTTGCTGGCAGCGCCAAATGTGAAGCTGATCGAGCATGACGGCGCTGAGTGCGCGGTGGTCGGGGAGGCTTCGGCGGCTGGTGGCGCGTGGGCGCTGCGCGGGTTGGAACTCGCCCTGGCCGAATGCAAAGCGGGCCGGGCAGACGCCGTTGTGTTTGGACCGCTCAACAAGAGCAGCCTTCATTTGGCGGGCATGTCTGAACCCGACGAATTGCGCTGGCTGGAGAAGGCGTGCGGGTCTTCCGCCCCGGTGTCGGAGGTAAACGTCGGTGCGGCGTTCTGGACGGCCCGCGTCACTTCGCATGTGGCTTTCAGAGCTGTCGCTGACCTAATCACGCCGGAAAAGGTTGCCGACGCTTGCCGCCTGCTGGCGGGATTGCTGCGGGCGGACGGCAACCCCAACCCGCAGATTGGGGTTTGCGCGCTGAACCCGCACGCGGGAGAGTCCGGGCGCTTCGGCGATGAGGAGCAGCGCCGCATCGCTCCCGGCATTGAGCTAGCCCGCAGCCAAGGCGTGTCCGTGCGCGGCCCGTATCCGGCAGACGCGATCTTCCGGCTCGGCTATGACGGCGAATTCGACGGGATCGTCACCATGTACCACGACCAAGGCCA
>JAIRXX010000047.1 GCA_031268065.1 Propionibacteriaceae bacterium | reverse complement strand
GGACCCCGCTAGTGACCGAGAAGCCGGTGGAGGGCAGTGAACGAGTTAGTCATGAGAACAGTATGTCTCCTGGGTCAGACAGTTCCCAACGATGCTAGCGCTACTCGCCGCACGCCCTTTCGGCACGACGGCTTAGGTACAGCAAAGGAAAGCTGTCCACTCACTCTGCACGGGAATTCCATGTGCGGATGCTGTTGAACACTGCCAGGTGGTCACCCGGCTTCAGGTGTGCGACACATCTCTGCGAGCCGTTTAAGTTGCTACTGGCGAGAGGGGGAGCGGTTAGCTCGGAGCGTGGCTTTTGAAGAAGGCGGATAATTCGGTGAAGGCTTGCTGGCTCTGCGGATATTCGGGGTGGAAAACGGGGAAGATGTGGTCTAACCGATAGCCGGTGTGTTTCTCGAAGAATCTGAAGGTGTGCTCTGCTTTGTCTGCGCGGAGCCTGGCTGTGAATGCCTGGCTCATCTTGCGCAGCCAATCCTGTTCGCTGGAGACGCAGAAGACTGGCGGCAGCGCGGATAAGTTGGGCAGGTTCGCCAGCAAAAGCGCCTGCTTCAGGCTTTTTTCCGCAGGGGTATTGCCGAAGCAGATCGTCCGCAGCGCGAGGCCGACGTAGCTGGGTTCGTCCAGTCGCAGCATGGGGCTGACCAGTCCCAAGGCGGCTACTTTCGGCGCTGGCGCGGGCGATTCCGGAGCGGAAGGGCTGCTGTTGGCGAAGCGGACGCCAATGCGGTTGGAGAAAGCTGGGTCGTTGAGGGCGAGCGCAATGGAAGTCGCCAGCAGTCCGCCCGCAGATTCACCGAGCAGCATCAGCCGCGTTGGGTCACCGCAGTGCGCGGCGGCGTTTGCCTGTATCCAGTTGAGCGCCGCGATGATGTCCTGGAATTGGTCCGCAATGGAATGCTGGGGCACCAACCGGTAATTCAAGTTGAACACTGTGAATCCGCGAGACGCGAATTGTTGGCAGAACGCGGTGTCTTGGGCTTTGTCCCCGTAGAACAGCCCGCCGCCATGAATCGTGACGATGACTGGAAGCGGCCCAGCGGCGCAACGCGGGCGATGGACATCCAGCAGATGGCAATTTGAGCGCCCGAAACGACCGCGACCGGTCTGCGGTGTCTTGGGCTGACGTCGGACCGCTGCCGATTGGCAACCTGCATCATCGGGCAGGTAGGCGATATCGCTCAGTGTCTCCACGCCGTCAAGCGCCGCAGCAGGCTTTCCGGCGAACGAGTCCAAGACCGTCCAGAACGCGCCGACACTCCCGGCAAGCAATCTCCGCAACACGCCGACAGCTTAGCCCGCTATTGGGATGCCGCGATTTGCTGAAATGCCGAAACGAGGCGGAGACCGGAATTGAACCGGCGTTAACGGATTTGCAATCCGGTGCCTAACCACTCGGCCACTCCGCCAAAGGTGGGAGCCGAGTTTGCCGCCTGTCGGCTCCCACGCTGCCGCCTCGCAGGTACGCCCGAGGCGGCAGGGATTTATGCGAAAGTCCACCTTTCGAAGGAGCCGCCGCCGCCTGGTCCGGAGTAATACGGCGATCCGCCCAGCTGCTCCCTGCCATGTGGCTCTTGCCACTGCGCCAGCGCTTCGGCGCCGCTGATCAACGGTGCGGTTTCCGCTGCTTGCGGCCTGCTCTCGGCGTACTCCCCGGATGGTCCGGGCAGCAGTCCGAGGAAGTACTGCTCCCGCTCGTCGGCGAAATCTTGGGCGAAGAGGTCGCGGGCATAGGCCCAGAGATTGGGATAGTCACTTAGATGGACGGTGTCTTGCTCACCGAAGAGCTTGGCGATGCCAACCCGGTAGCCGCGTTCATAGCTGGACAACGTTTGGAATAGCCGGACGTCGGAATCGGTGATCTTAGGCCCGAAGAGATAGCGCCGCGACGCCAACCGGAAATCGTAATCGGTCAGCCGCGCCTCGAATACCGCTTTGGCGGCGCGTGCCGCCTCGATATTGGTGGCGAAAATCTGCTTGTAGGTGCCGTTGTTCACATCGTCGAAGATCTGCTGGTTGAGCAGGTCGATCTCTTTGCGCAATTCCTCGGGGTACAAATCGGGTGCGCCCTGCTTGTGGTAGGGCTTCCAGACGGTCTCCCACTCGTAACTGAGCAGATGGTAGTTATTGGTCACCACCAGGCCGGTCTTGGTGTCGATCACCGTGGGTGAAGTGCCCCGGCCCTGAAAACTGGGATCGGTGCGCCGGTAGAAATCGTTCAACCGGTCGGTGCCGAAATCGCGCTTGAGCGTATTGCCGTGCTCTGCGATCACCCAGCCGTTCTCGTCGCGCCCGGTCAGCAGCGCGAACGGGACCGCCTCGGTCAGCCCGAGCAACCTGAGCACAATCTGCTGGCGCCTATTCCAGCCGCAGCCAGTTGAGCCAGCCAGCACATAGCGCCCCGGCTCTGCTGGAAATTTCGAGCCAGGCCCGCCGAAATGGGCGGTGAACCAATTGCGCTGCCGCCGGAAGGCGCCGTCAGCGGTCTGCTCCACCGTGGTTTCGGGAAAGGCTGCTTGGGGTGTTGATTTTGGCTTGTGCCTGAGGTCGGTTTCCTGCTCGGCGGTCAATATTGCCATGTGCGTTCCTCTGCAATAGTTGTTTTCGTTATGCGGTGATTCTCGGCAGCGGATGGGCTTTCGCCCTTTCCTTTCGCCTGATCCATTCCTGGCGGGCGTCTTGTGGGCTTTGCCTGGTCTGCGTGCCTGCCGCCAGGCGAACGCCAGGGTCGAACGGCGGGACATGCTCGCGGCTGAAACTGCGGCCAAAGATGATGACTTCCTTGATCTGGTCCAGCGCGTCGAGGCTGGCCAGCGGATCGCCCTCGACTACCACTAGATCAGCGGCGTATCCGGCGCCGACGACGCCGGTCACCCCAGCCAAGCCGACGGCTGCCGCGCCGCGCGAAGTGGCGGCGATCAGCACCTCGGCTCGGGGCAGGCCGGAGGCTTCGAGTTGTTTCAGGCCAAAACTGTACGCGCTGGCCGGATAAACTGCCCCGATGTCATGTCCGGCAACGATGCGCACGCCGTGCTGATACAGCTCGTAGGCCCTCGGAGTGGTGGTTTCGCCAGCCACCGGCGGGAATGACGGCGGGGCGCAACCATCCACAAAGATGCCGCGTTCGGCAATCTCGTCGGCCAATTCCGGGTCGAAGCGGGTCTGTCCATCTGGGTCGATGAAGGTGGCATGGGCGATGTAGTCGATGCCGGCGTCCACCGCGCGGCGGATGCCTTCACTGCCGTGGGCGTGGGCGGCGACATGCTTGCCGAGCCGATGGGCGTCCCCAATGAGCGCCCGCAACTGGTCGGTGCTGAATTGGGCGTTCCAAGGTGCGGTGCTGTGGGACATGAATCCGCCGGTGGCCATCACCTTGATCGCATCCGTTCCAGCCTTGTGGTGCTCGCGGACATGGTGGAGGATGTCGGCGATGGAGTCGATTTCGCTGCCGTCCACCCAGTCATGGCCGCCGGTGAAAGTGATCGGCGGCCCAGCTGCGACGATGCGGGGGCCGTCCACCAGCCCCAGGTTGACCGCCTCGCGCAGCGCCACGTCGGTGTAATCCCTGGCGCCGAGCGATTGGACTGTGGTGACGCCGAGCGAGGCCAATTGCCTGGCGATTTTTACGCTGGACAGCGTTTCCCAACCGGGGGAGTGCCGTTCGGGATCGGGCACGTCCGGCTGCGCGGCGCGGCTGTAAGCGTCGAGATGGGCGTGGGTCTCGACCAGTCCGGGCAGGATGGTCGCATCGCCGTATTCGGTGCGGGGCAGACCGGCGTGGATCACCGGCAAGTCTGCCAGCTTGCCCGCCCAGGCGATCTGGCCGTCGGAAATGGCGACTGCGCCCTGGGTGATCACCGAGGCATCGTCTCCGGTGAAAATTCTGTCGGCTGTCAACAGCCGGGGGCCCGCGGGCGGCGAAGTGGTGTCAATCGCCCTGCTTGCCGCAATGGCTTGGGACATGCTGCACCTGAGTTGGATGGGGGTGGATGGCTGGCGGACACAATCTAAACGTCTGGCCAGCGGTACGGTGTGCGCGGAATCCGAGCGGCTGACCGGCTAGTTGGCCGGATGGGTCAGCTGCGACAACAGCGGCGAGCCAGGGCGCTCGCCGCTGACAGAGAGCGCCGGACATTTCCGCCTCGCATCACATTCTCCTCAGCCAAACGGGCGATACTAACGTATACGCATGTATTCGATAACTGGAAAGAGACTAGCCAACTGATAGAGGCAAGTCAAACTTCGGGGTCTGCGCAGGCGCATTGCGGGCAAACGGCGGATCACCGGTCCGCGATTGGGCAGCCAAGGCGGCAGGCGGCGGCGCTGGGGGAGTTTGGGGTTGGAAACGGCGAGGGCCGGTGAGCGCGTCCTGCTCACCGGCCCCCGCCAAACCAGCCAGTTACACTCCAGCTGCCCTGCGCACTCTTTCGGCTATCTCAGGGTCGATATTCTCCCAGTACCAGAAGAACCTTTCCTTGATGGCGTCAACGCTCAACCCCTGGTACTGCCCGGTCAAGGTCTGCACCAGCCGCTCGCGCTGCTCGGCGCTGAACACCTCGCGCACCAGTGCGCTGGCCTGGCCGAAATCACTGTCTTCGGCGTGCAAGCTCACCGCTGCCCGGACCATTTCACCATCGGATTCCCAGCCGCGTGACTCGCTGGCCAACGCTGGATCGGCCACCGGCCCGCCAAACGAATTCGGGGCGTAGACCGGGGCAGCTGCGGGATGTACGGTGTGCCGGGACGCGCCGTCGCGGGTGTAGGAATTAACCGGCGATTGCGGGGCGTTGACCGGCAATTCGGCGAAATTGCTGCCCACCCGGTAACGATGCGCGTCGGCGTAGGCGAACATCCGCGCCAGCAGCATCTTGTCCGGGGAGATTCCGGTGCCCGGCACCAGGTTGCTGGGCGCGAAAGCCGCCTGTTCGATCTGGGCGAAGTAATTCTCCGGGTTGCGGTTGAGTGTGAACCGTCCCAGCAACACCCTAGGATAATCCTGGAACGGCCACACCTTCGTCAGGTCGAAGGGGTTGAAGCGGTATTCCTTGGCGTCTTGGTAGCCCATGATCTGCACGTACACCGTCCAACTCGGGAATTCCCCG
>JAIRXX010000367.1 GCA_031268065.1 Propionibacteriaceae bacterium | reverse complement strand
CGGGCGCACCCACGGCCAGCACGCCATCCCGGTCACGCTGGGCTTCAAAATCGGCAGCTGGCTGGATGAGCTAATCCGCCACAGCGAGCGGTTGGAGCAGACGGCCAAGCGCACCTTCGTCGCTGTGCTCGGCGGGGCAGCTGGGACTTTCGCGGCGATGGGCCCGCTAGGTCCGCAGGTGCAACACGAGATGGCGGCGATCCTGGATTTGGGCGAGGCGACCCACCCGGCCCGCAGCGTTGTCGACCATCTTGCCGAGTACGTGGGCGTGCTCGGGCTGCTGGCAGGCACCACCGAGAAGATCGGGCGCGAGGTCTACTCGCTGATGCGCACCGAATACGGCGAGCTGGAAGAGCCGCTGCCGCCCGGAACAGTCGGTAGCTCCACGATGCCGCAGAAACGCAACCCGCATATCTGCCAGGACATCATCGCGCGTTCGGCCAGCGTGCGCTCAGCGGTGCCGATGGCGTTGGAGGCGATGGTGGTAGAGCACGAGGCAGACCGTTCCAAGGACATGCTGATGCAAGAAGCGGTGAGCACCGCCTGCATCGCAATGGGAGACGTCCTGGTGCGCGTCGTCCACGTCTGCGCTGAAATGAGCATCTATCCGCAGCGGATGAGCCAGAACCTGCAACTGTCTGGGGGGCTGATAATGGCTGAGGCCGTGATGATGAAGTTGGGTGAAACCTTCGGAAGGCAGCGCGCCCACGACTTGGTTTACGACGCCAGCCAACGGGCGGTGGCAGGTGAGGGGACCTTCGCCGAATTGCTGGAGTCCGATCCGGCAATCCGTGAGCGGTTGGACGATGCGGCGGTAGACGCGCTGCTCGACCCCGCCGGATACCTGGGCCATGCTCCCGAGATTGCCCGCGACTCCGCCCGGCGAGCCCGCGCGATGGCCGAACGGATTGAGCAAGGATTGCCGAAATGACCGCGCTGTCGCAGACCGTCTTAGAGTTGGACGCCGGGCCGAGCAAGGGCCGGGTGATGGCCGAACGGATCGCGGCGGCGGTGCTGTCCGCCTTCGCGCTGGTCGTCATTTTCGCCTCGATAAACCTGGGGCTCTTCAAAGGCACGCAACCGGGTCCGGGGTTGTTTCCGCTGGTGGTCTCGGCCATCTTGCTGCTGCTCGGCGTGCTCTGGTTTGCCTTCCTGCCCGGATTGCGCGCAAAGCCGGGGCCGGTCCTTGAGGTGGCAACGGTGGCGGTAGACACGGTGGGTGTCACGGCCGACGAAATGCCGGGGTCTGCTGCTGGGGAAACCTTGGAGGCTGCCCCAGCCGAGCTGGATCAGACAGTGACCGGCGAAGTGCTGGAAGCTGATATCTTGCTCGCGGAATCCGACGACCAGTCTGCCGATTCGGCTGAGCTGACCCCGATTGACCGGGCGGGGGCGCTGCGGATCACTTTCACTTTGCTTTGGTCGCTGCTCCCAATCCTGCTGATGGAACGCATCGGCTTCTTTTTCTCCATGGTGCCGTATGTCGCAGTGATGATCATTGTGATTGCCCGTAGAAAATGGTGGCGCGTCGTATTGATCACCGCCGCTGCGGTATTCCTGCTGCAAATCGGCACCAGCTACATCGGATTGGCCCTGCCCGACCCGCTGCACATATTTTCTGCGATTAGGTTCTGGTGATCAGCTATGGGCGCCTTTGAGGGATTGTTGATCGGCTTCCAGTCGATCATAACTCCAGAGATTCTTATCTTCATGGTGCTGGGTTGCGCCTTGGGCATGGTGACTGGCGTGCTGCCCGGATTCGGCCCGCCGTCGGCCACCGCGCTGCTATTGCCGGTCGTCTTCCTGGTCAGCCCGACCGCCTCCATAGCGATGATCGCCTCCATTTACTACGGGTCCATGTACGGCGGCACGATCACTGCGATCTTGCTCAACGTGCCCGGCGAGGCGGCCTCGGTGGCCACCGGCTTGGACGGCTACCAGATGACCAAACGGGGCTTGGGCGGCAAGGCGCTGGCGATCTCTGCCATCGGCTCCTTTGTCGGCGGCTTCATCGCCATGATTGGAATGGTCTTCGCCTCCAATTTCGCCATCCTCGCGCTCAAACTCACCTACATAGATATCTTCGCGCTGTCATTGCTGGCGCTGATTGTGGTCATTGGGCTGACTGGCAAGTCGATGATCAAAGGCCTGATTCCGGCGGCGTTGGGACTGTTCGTGGGAACGGTGGGAATCGACCACTTCTCCGGCGCCCAGCGTTTCACCTTCGGCAATCCGGATATGGCCAGCGGGATCAGCTATATCGCGGTGATCATGGGCATCTTTGGCCTGACCGAGATTTTGACCAACCTCGGACAGAAGCAACTGATCAATTTCGCCAGCAATATCGGGCCTACCCGTGTCTCATTTAGCGATATCCGCGAGACCATACCGTCGATGGGACGCGGCACGGTGGTCGGATTCTTCTTCGGGTTGATGCCCGGCTCGCCCTCGGCGGCGGCGGCATTCACCTCCTACGCGGTGGAGAAGCGTTTTTCCAAGCATCCCGAACGTTTCGGCAAGGGTGCCATCCAAGGCGTAGTCGGGCCGGATACGGCGGCGAACGCGCTGGCCATCTCCAACTTCATCCCGCTGATGACGCTGGGCATCCCGTCCTCGTCCACGATGGCGATCATTTTCTCCGCGCTGATCGTGAACGGCCTGCAGCCGGGGCCGTTGCTTTTCGAGCAGCATCCGGAAGTCGCCTGGGGAATAATCGCCTCGCTGGTGGTGGCCAATGTCATCTTGTTGATCATGGCCTTGCCGCTGGTGCGGGTCTGGGTGTCAGTGTTGAAGATTCCCACCGAATTGCTCTATCCGGCAGTGCTCGGCGTGATGACTCTGGGCGCTTATGCGGTCAACAACAATATTTTCGACGTAATCGTGATGTGGTGCGCCGGTTTAGTCGGCTTCATCCTCACTCGTTTGGACATGCCATTGGCCCCAGCCGCGTTGACGCTGGTGCTCGGGCCGATGTTGGAGGGCAATTTCCGCCGGGGCTTGTCTATAGGGAAACCGCTGGTGGAGACATTCTTGTCCTCGCCGCTGGCGGTCACCTGCTACTTGGTGATGATCGCCGTATTCGCCTGGAAGGGGATCGGCGTACTGAGAAAGCTGATCCAGGCAAGAAGCGGGAAGGGGGCGTTGGCAACTAGCTGAACAGGCATCAAGCACCGCACCTAATTTCAGACAACTTATCCACCACACGACATAACTTTCCAGTAAGGAGACAATAAATGAAGAAGACCAGACTCGCCGCGCTGATTGCGGCCACGGCACTATTGGCATCGGCACTGGGGGCTTGCTCCGGTCCGGCGCAGCCAACCGACAACGGCGGCGGCGCAGAGACGACGAATTGGCCGAAGGACTGCGCCAGCATCCAGATTTTCCTCGCCACCTCAGCCGGGGGCGCCAGCGATCTGACCTATC
>JAIRXX010000334.1 GCA_031268065.1 Propionibacteriaceae bacterium | reverse complement strand
CAATTGGTCGCCGGGTAGGGCCGGATCCCAGTTGGTGTAGGCGGATTGGCCGCTGATCAGGTTTCCCTGGCTGTCGGCAGCCGTGCCGATGATGAGCGGGTTGAGCACGATGATGTAGGCCATGGTGAAGAAAGTCACCAGGCCGCCACGAACTTCTTGAGCCAAGTTGGAGCCACGTTTGCTGATCTCGAACCAAGAGTCGAAGCCGCTCGAAGCGGGCTTGCCAGCTGTTGGTTTCTTAGCCGGGGGCGCTGGCTTTTTCGCCGCCGGATTTCTTGATGAGGTTGAAGCCATGTGCAGATACTAATGCCCAAGTGGCCCGCCTCGCATAGCCCTCACAGTTTGAACAGTTTGGAAAGCAGAGTCAAGGATGTGTGTAGCCGCCATGATCTCCGACTCTGCGCCAGCGGCAGTGCAGTTCGCCGTCGATTGTGACGAATTCAAAAGTGGCGCGACCGTCGGGAGAGGCAAAGTGCCAAGTCATCTCCATGATGCCCCGCGTGCCGCGCAAATAACTCACCCTTAGCGAAGCGGGCCAGTTGTAGGCGGCGGGGTTGGCCGCGTATTCGTCGCAGGCCAAAGCGAACTTGGTGGCAACGACAGCGCGAAATTGTTTCAGATGTTCGGGTTTGAGACGTTTCAAATCAGCGATGAACGCGGGGGTGTACTCGTACTTCATCAATCCGACAGCAATTCGTCGATGACAGCGATCATCTCCTCGTTGGAGGCGACTCGGGCGGTCTCTTTAGCCGCCACATGGGCATCCACCTCTTGTTCGCGCTGCTGCCACCGTTCATCCCAGAACCATGCTTGGGTTGTGGGCACCGGGATGGCAGGCCGCATTTCAAACACGCCGTCGGAGCGTTCGGTGATTTCGATTTGCGCGCCCGGAGCGTCTAGGTAGTAGCGCCGCCGAAGATCGGCGGGTAGCGCGATCACGCCCCTGGACTGCACCGCGACATAGCCTTGATATCCCATGCAGGCAGTATAGCCGCATTCCAGCATTACAGTAATATCACCGTGATTGACGCTGCGATGGTTTCCGGAGAACCAAACCGCAAGCGGATAATTCGACCTGCGCCGCCCCTGGTACCCGCAGCCATGCCGATACACTTGCCTTGTGTCCGACAATGCCAAATCTCAGCAGCGCCGTGTGATGATGCAGGCACCGGTGAAGGCCCTCGACCCGGATGGCCGGCTGGTGTTGATCATCGGCACCGCCTGCTTCGCCGCCGCGTCCGTCGTCTGCGGCATTTTGTACGAGGCGCTAGCCGCCACCGGGCAGTTGTGGCGGCTCTGGGTGGTGCTGCTGGGCACCGCGCTCGGACTGATCGCCCTTTGGCTCACCTTCCGCAAACGCCGCAGGCACCCGGTTGCCGTTGACTCAAATGCCGCTGGCGAAGAGGCTCCGCACCAAGAATCCTGACCAGTTGCCACCTGCGGCCAACCGGGCGCTCTTTGCGGCGAAGACGCGCTACCGCGCCAACGCAAGCCGACAGGCGGCGACCACCTCTTCGGGAGAGAGTGCGCCGACGTCGATGACCTTGGTGGCGCTCGCCCGGTAGAACGGCTGTCGGCGGGCGAACCGTTCGGCCCTGTCGGGCGAGCGCAACACCGGGCGGGAGGGATCGTCCCCCAGGCGAGCCAAGGTGTCGTCCAGCGTCAAGCGGAGCCAAATGACCTCTTGGGCGGCCAACGCCTCCCGGACGGCGGCAGTTTCCACGCTGCCGCCACCCAATGCCACTACGGCTCTCGGCCCGGCCAGCGCCTCCAGCACGGTGTCGGCCTCGATGGCGCGAAACGCCGCTTCCCCCGCAGCGGCGAAAATATCTGCGATCCGCCCATGCCGCCGCTCAATCACCGCGTCAATGTCGATGAAGGGCAGCTGCAAGCTTTGGGCCAACGCCTCACCCACCGTGGTTTTCCCCGCCCCCATGAAGCCGGTCAACACGACATGGCGGGCATCCGGGCGGTTCCGCAGGGCCGGATAGCCCTGGGCGGCAACGCTGTCGAACATGGCCTGGGCTGGAACCTGCCTCCCGGTGAACAATTCGAATTGGCGCACCGCTTGGTAGACCAACATGTCCATCCCGGAAACCACTGTCGCCCCAGCGCTGCGGGCGGCTCGCGCGAACGGCGTCGGCCAGTCCCAATACACCACGTCGAAAGCGAGTTCCACCGGGGGGCTGCTCAGTGGGAGCGACGACGCCTGCGGCGGCCCGCCACCCGCCGCGTTTTCGGTGATGACCCCCGCCGGGAGCACCGAAAGCAGCACCGGCGTGGCCGTGTCCGCCCAGGCCGCAAGGTCGCGCAATTCGACGCGGATGCCCAGGCTCTCACCGACTGCGGCCAATCCAGCCGCCTTGCCCAAGTTTCGGGCGTAAACGATGACCCCTTCCACGCCGAGATCACCCAAGGCGAATAGCGCCGAGGTCGCCGTCGCCCCGGCACCCAGAATCGTCGCCCGCCGATAGCCGAGCCAGGCCCCGCGCAGCGCGTCCGCCAAACCGCCGACGTCGGTGTTGTCAGCCAGCCAGCCACCGCCGTCTAGCCGGACGAGGGTGTTGGCGACTCCAACTCCCCGCGCCGTGGCAGTGGCTTGGCTGGCCAATTCCAGCGCCCGCCGCTTCAACGGCATGGTCAGCGACAGTCCGCGCCATTCAGGCCCGAGGCCGTCCAGGAAGCCGGCAAGCTCTTCCTCGCCCACTTCGTGGCTGGTGTACTCCCAGTCGTCCAATCCGAGGGCGCGGTAACCGGCAGTGTGCAACAGCGGGGACAGCGAATGGGCAATCGGGGAACCGAGTACCGCGCATCTCATCTTTTCCCCCAACTACCAGTTCAAGAGACAGCCGCTAAAATCTCGCCAACGATCTGGCCAGCCCTGACACATTGCTGGTGCGTGACATCCAAATGGGTGACCGCGCGAACCGCTTTGGCGCCGACAGCGGAAAGCCGCACCCCGGCGGCGGCGGCCTGTTCGACCACGCTTCCCGCACTGGCCTTCCCCGAATCGAGGACGACGATATTGGTGGCGACCTTCTCGGCGTCCACCGCCGTTGGAGCCAACGCGGCGACTTCCAGGGCAAATGCCTGCGCGGCGGCGTTGTCATCGGCCAGCCGGTCAATGTGGTGGTCCAAGGCGTATCCGACGGCGGCGGCCAATACTCCGGCCTGCCGCCAGCCCCCGCCCAGCCGTTTGCGCTGAATGCGGGCGCGGGCGATGGTTTCGGCGTCAGAGAGCAGCATTGAGCCGATCGGGGCGCCCAAACCTTTGGAGAAGCAGACGCTCACCGTGTCGAAGCACTTGCCATACTCGGCCAGCGGCACGCCAGTGGCCACATGGGCGTTCCAGATTCGCGCACCGTCCAAATGCATCTTCACCCCTGCGCCGAGGCACAATTCGCGGATCGCTTTGATCGTTTCCAGCGGATAGACGGTCCCGCCGCCGAAATTGTGGGTGTTCTCCAATTCCACCGCAGCCGTGGAAACTTGGTACGGCCCGGAGTCCGGGGCGATGATGCCAGCCAGCCGACCGGCATCGACCAGCCCGTCGGCAGATTCCCAGGTACGGGTAGTGACCCCGTGCAGCGCGGCGTGCGCCCCAAGCTCGGCACGCACTATGTGCGCCCGCAGATCGCAGACGATTTCCTGCCCGGCACCGACCAGCGACCAGACGCCCAGCAGGTTGGACATCGATCCGGTCACTGTCATCAAGCCCGCCTGGTGGCCGAAAAGCTCGGCTGTGCTGGCCTGCAATTCGAGGACTGTCGGATCCTCTGCGAATACATCATCGCCCACTTCGGCAGCTGCCATTGCTTTGCGCATACCGGGGGTTGGCTTAGTCAAAGTGTCGGAACGTAGATCGATCACTGAACTATTCAATCACGTCCGCGCCGGATGCCGCCCAAGTGATCCACCAGCGGAAGACGCCTTTAAGCGGCAGAACCCTCAGAAATCTTCCAAGCGGTACGCCTGCACGGCGTTCTCCCGGTGCTGCTGGCCAGCTGCC
>JAIRXX010000198.1 GCA_031268065.1 Propionibacteriaceae bacterium | reverse complement strand
CAACCAATTGCAGACCGCCGTCAATGAGAAGCCAGCTGGCATCGGCTTCGCCCCGCAGGACGGCGCCCAGGACGGCGCCCCGCCGATTCTCGAAGCCGCCCAGGCTGCGGGCATCCCGGTGGTGGCCTTCGACACACCGGTGAAGACCTCTGACATCCCGATTGCCACCGTTGCCTCCAACAACAAGGCCATCGGCGCTATGGCAGCGGAGAATCTGGTGCAGCTAACCGGTGGAAAGGGCAATATCGCCATCATCGCCCACGGCGAGGTGGGGACTGCCGCCGACCGCCGTGACGGTTTCACCGAGTACATCACGCAGAACGCTCCCGACATGAAGATCGTCGACACCCAGAACGGCGAGTCCGACCAGGCCAAGTCCCGCGACAAGGCCAATGGCATCCTGACCGCGAATCCCGATCTGGTCGGCTTCTTCGGCACTGACGACGACTCGGTGATCGCCATCGCTGAGGAGGTTGCCAGCCGCAATCTGTCCGCCCAGATCAAGGTGATCGGCGTGGACGCCTCGCCGGATGAGATCAAGCTGGTCAAAGAAGGCAAGATCACCGGCGCGGTGACGCAGAACCCCGGCGGCATTGGCTACAAGACCGTTCAGGTCTTGGTGGACGCCGCCAAGGGCACCATGCCCGCCCAAAAGGAGATCATCTCCGAGTCCGTTTGGTACACCGCCGACAACCTAAGCTCTGCTGAGGTGGTCGCCGTCCTCGGACAGCAGTAGTCAGCACATTAACGGGCTATTCCAAGTAGCCCAATAGAGTCCATCCCGGCGATGGCACCACACCAGGTGGAGCCATCGCCGGGATTGGATAAGAAAGGAAGCAGCATGGCTCAGGCTTTGCGTATCGCAGTGATCGGAGTGGGCCGGATTGGCCTGCAGCACGCGCAGGTGGTGAAGGACCAGCCCGAGGTCGCCGAATTGGTCTTGGCTGACAACGACGCCGCCCGCGCCGATCAGGCCGCCGCCGAGTTAGGCGCCCAGTCCTGCGCGGTGGACGAGGTTTTCGGCGCTGTGGACGGCGTCGTCATAGCCACACCGACATCCACCCACGCTGAATTGCTGGTCAAAGCGGCCCAGGCCGGGGTACCCACCTTCTGTGAGAAGCCGATAGCCCTCGACGTGCCGACGACCCGTTCGGTCATCGCCGCCGTCAAAGCTGGCGGAGCGCAGGTGCAAATAGGCTTCCAACGCCGCTTCGACGCCGGGTACATGGCTGCCCGCGCTGCGTTGCGAGCCGGGGAATTGGGCGAATTGCGCCGGGCGCACATGCTGACCTGTGACCCACAGCCGCCAAGCCCCGATTTCGTGCCCAATTCGGGGGGAATTTTCAAGGATTGCGGCATCCACGACGTGGACGCGCTGCGCTGGGTCAGCGGGCACGAAGTCGTTGAGGTTTTCACTTACGGGGCCAATCGCGGGGCGGGGTTCTTCGCTGAGTCCGGCGATGTGGACGAGGCTGCCGCGCTGCTCAAATTGGACGACGGCACTTTGGCCACCCTGCAACTGTCCCGCTACAACGGGGCGGGATATGACGTCCGGATGGAGATCGCCGGCACCGCAGGCTCGCGGGCGGTCGGCCTAGACTCGCATACCGCGCTCATCTCCGCCGAGCCAGGCATGGTTTTCCCCGATGGCGAGCCGCACCCTGGGTTCTATCCGCGCTTCCATGCCGCCTACACGGCCGAGCTGGCCGCCTTCGTCCAAGTGGCGGCGGGGGAAACCACCTCTCCCGCACTCGTGGACGACGCGCTAGAGGCGCTCTACGTGTGCGAGGCGCTTGGCGTCTCCCGCGCCGAACACCGCCCGGTGCTGGTGGACGAAATTCGCTCCCAGTAGCACTTTTGAAATATTTGCAAGAATGTTAAGACATTAGGTTGACTGATGCTCTTTGCAAGAGTTGAATGGACTTGAGCAAACGCGGCACTAGTTGCCTCAGGGAAGAGGACTCACATGACTGACACACTGTCACCCCTGGCCAAAATGACTGGGCGCGGCCCGACCGCGCTGTGGAACGATTCGGCCACTCTCACCGAGTTGGAGCAGTCGATTTCCTTCGGCGCGGTGGGTGCGACCTGCAATCCGGTCATCGCCCTGGCCGCCATCCGCGCCGATCTGCCCCGCTGGACGGCGCGAATCGCCGAACTGGGCAAGGCGATGCCGACCGCCACCGAATCGCAGATCGGCTGGAAGATCGTTGAAGAGGTCTCGCTGGAAGCGGCGAAGTTGTTGGAACCGGCGTTTGAGCGCCACAACGGCTATAACGGGCGGCTGTCGATGCAGACCGATCCCAGGCTGGCCCGCGATGCCAAAGCGCTCGCCGACCAAGCCGAGTATTTCAGCTCGTTGGCCAAGAACATCATCGTCAAAGTTCCGGCCACCAGCGTCGGCGTGGAGGCGATAGAAGACGCCACCCACCGCGGGGTGAGCATCAATGTGACGGTGTCGTTCACCGTTGCGCAGGCTGTGGCCACCGCTGAGGCGATTGAGCGCGGCCTGCGGCGGCGGGAGGCCGAAGGGTTGGACATCTCCACGATGGGTCCAGTGGTCACCATCATGGTTGGACGGCTGGACGATTGGCTGAAGGCCATTTACAACAAGCAGGGTGGCTGCTTCGACCCGGGCTATCTGGAATGGGCCGGTGTGGCCGTGGTGAAGAAGGCATACCAGGAATTCCAGGCTCGCGGCTTGCGTCCCCGGCTGCTGGTCGCCGCCTACCGCAACGCGCTGCAGTGGACCGAATTCGTCGGCGGGAATCTGGTGCTCTCACCGCCGTTCGCCTGGCAGCAACGCTTCCAAGCTTCGGGCATCGATCCCCTCGACCGGATGGACATCCCAGTCGAGCCGAGGATCTTGGATACCTTGTACGGGCAAATGCCGGAATTCCGCCGGGCATACGATGTTGACAAGTTGGCTCCGGCTGAATTCGACGCCTTCGGCGCCACCCGGCGTACGCTGCGGCAATTTTTGGGCGCAGACGAGGAACTCGACCAGCTGGTCCGCGATGTGCTGATCCCAGCACCCTGACCCTAAGGAGTCCCGTATGGCTGAAACCGTCCGGCTGAGTGTGGCGCAGGCCACGATCAGATTCTTGGCGAACCAATACTCTGAGCGCGATGGCGTCGAGCAGCGGCTCATCCCGCGCTGCCTGGGTATTTTCGGGCATGGAAATGTCTGCGGCCTCGGCCAGGCGCTGCTGCAAGCCGAACTCGGGGGAGCTGACGAACCCCAGATGCCATACGTGCTGGTGCGCAACGAGCAAGGGGCGGTGCATATCGCCTCTGGCTACGCCAAACAGAGCAACCGGCTGTCCACCTTTGCGACGTTGACCTCAATCGGCCCCGGTGCGACGAATATGATCACCGGGGCGGCCACCGCCACGGCCAACCGGCTTCCGGTGTTGTTGCTCCCAGCTGACATCTTTTCCACCCGTTTCCCCGATCCGGTGTTGCAGCAGCTTGAAGACCCGCGCAGCCTCGACGTTTCGGTGAACGACGCTTTCAAACCCGTCTCCCGTTTCTGGGACCGGATCAACCGCCCGGAGCAGTTGATACCCTCGCTGCTGGCCGCGATGCGCGTCCTCACCGACCCGGCTGAGACAGGCGCGGTGGTGGTCTGCATGCCGCAGGACGTCCAAGCTGAGGCTTACGACTGGCCGGAAGAATTCTTCGCAAAGCGGGTCTGGCACGTCGGGCGTCCCGCCCCGGATCAGGCCGCGCTGGAGCGGGCCGTACAAGCGATAAAAGCCGCCCAGAAGCCGTTGCTGGTCGCTGGCGGCGGGGTGGTCTATTCGCAGGCCGCGCAGGCGTTGCGCGATTTCGCCGCCCAGACCGGAATCCCGGTGGCCGACACCCAGGCGGGCAAGGGTGCCATCAATTTCGACCATCCACAGGCTGTCGGCGGCATCGGCTCTACCGGGGCCGCCTCAGCCAACGCCCTCGCCGCCGAGGCCGATCTGGTCATCGGCGTGGGCACCCGCTATTCGGACTTCACCACGGCGTCCAAGACCGTTTTCGCCAATCCAGAAGTGAAATTCGTCAACCTCAACGTACATGCTTTCGACGCCGCCAAGCAGTCTGCGACGATGCTGGTGGCCGACGCCCGCGCGGGGCTGGACGCGCTCGGCGCCGCGCTAGGCGGTTGGAGCACCGATCCGGGCTACCAGGCACATGCCAGCGGCTTGGCCAGCGAGTGGCAGCAGGTCGTAGATCGGTGCTACCACCTCGGGCATGGCCCGCTCCCGGCGCAGACCGAGGTCTTCGGCGCGCTCAACGAGCTGATGCGCGACCAAGACGTGATCATCAACGCCGCCGGGTCGATGCCGGGCGATCTGCAATGCCTGTGGCGGGCCAGCAACCCCGAGCAGTACCACGTTGAATATGCCTATTCCTGCATGGGCTACGAGATTCCCGCCGCTATGGGGGTGAAGCTGGCCGTCGGCCCTGACCGCGAAGTGGTGGCCATCGTCGGCGACGGCACCTACCAGATGCTCCCGATGGAATTGGCCACCATCGTCCAAGAGGGCATCAAGGTGATTTTCGTCCTGCTGCAGAATCATGGCTTTGCCTCCATCGGGGCGCTGTCGGAATCGCACGGCTCCCAGCGTTTCGGCACCCAATACCGTCGGCGCACCGCCTCCGGGCGGCTGGACGGCGAGCCGGTCCCCTTCGATCTGGCGACGAACGCGGCGAGCTGGGGCGCGGACGTGCTGCGCTGCGACGGCATCGCCGAATTCCGGGAGAACTACGCCAAGGCGGTGGCCAGCCCGTACACCACCGTGCTCTATATCGAGACCGATCTGCTCGGCCCCAACCCTCCCGGCACGGCCTGGTGGGATGTGCCGGTGGCCCAGGTATCCGAATTGGATTCCACCCGCGCCGCGTATGGCGAGTACGCGGTGGCCAAACGACAGCAACGACACTATCTGTGAAAAGAGGCACATGCTCAACATAGGAGTCATCGGCGCCGGCCGCATCGGGGCTATCCATGCCGCCAACGTCGCCGCCAGCCCGAAAGCCCGGCTCACCTGGGTGTGCGATCCGGTGCCCGGCGCCGCCGCCCGGCTTGCCGAGTTTGGGGCCAGGGCGAGTCTTGACCCAGCTGAGGTTATCGCCGCCGATGACGTGGACGCCATCGTGGTCTGCTCCCCGACGCCAACCCATGTCGGGCTGATCTTGGCCGGGGTCGAAATCGGCAAAGCTGTGCTCTGTGAGAAACCCGTCGATCTGGACAGCGACAGGGCACGGGAATGCCAGCAGGCAGTTGAGGCCGCAGCCGGGAAGGTCATGATCGGCTTCAACCGCCGTTTCGATCCGACGTTCGCCCAGGTGCATGCTCGGTTGCGCGACGGCGAGATCGGGAAGATTGAGCAGCTAACCATCGTTTCCCGTGATCCCTCTGCCCCGCCGGTCAGCTATATTGCCCAGTCAGGTGGCATTTTCCGGGATATGACCATCCATGATTTCGACATGGCGAACTTCTTCCTCGGCCCGATTGAGACCGTCTTGGCCCTGGGCCAGAATGTGGTCGATCCCCAGATAGCCGAGGCTGGTGACAGCGATGCGGCCGTGGTGCTGCTCAAAGCGGCGTCGGGCGCGGTGGGTACCATCATCAACAGCCGCCGTTGCGCCTATGGCTACGACCAGCGCTTGGAGGCGTTCGGATCGTTGGGGATGCTGGAGGGACGCAATCAGCACGCCACCAGCGTCGCGCTGTCCACCTCCACTTTCAGCCAGGCCGCGAACCGGGTGCAGGATTTCTTCCTGCAGCGCTATGCCGAGGCCTACCGGCTGGAATTGGACGCATTCATCGAAGCCGTCGCTGGCAACGGGGAATTCAGCCCGAGCCTTGCCGACGGGGTGGCCGCGCTGGCGTTGGCCGATGCCGCGCTGGAATCATCCAAGACTGGCTTGGCGGTCGCACCGGTGGGTGGAATTGCGGAAGCAACGGGCTAGACCGCTGATTGGGGAGTAGCGGATTGGCAGCCGTCAGATCGGGCAGGCGCAAACCCAAGCTGGCGGTGGACGGCCAACCCGTCCGCGATAGCTGGGCGCAAGTCCCAACGGGCTGGTGGCAGCGTTGGCCAGCGAACTTAGAACACAGCAAAATACGAGCTTTAAATAAGAAGGAGTGGAAATGCGGATTGCCGGAGCACCGATCTCATGGGGTGTTTGCGAGGTGCCGGACTGGGGATTCCAATTGTCCCCGGAACGGGTGTTGAAGGAGATGGCCGAGGTTGGCATAACCGCCACCGAATTCGGCCCAGAAGGTTTCTTGCCCGCCGAACCTGAGGCCAAGGTTGCCACGCTGGCGAAGTATGGGCTGAAGGCGGTCGGCGGTTTTGTGCCTGTCGTGCTGCATGACCCGGCCCACGATCCGTTGCCCGCCGTCGAGCGGGAGTTGGATTCTTTCACCGCCGCCGGGGCCGAAGTGCTGGTGCTGGCCGCGAATTCCGGTCTGGACGGCTATGACACCCGTCCGGTGCTGGACGACGAGGGTTGGGCGGCGATGTTCCGCAACCTGGACCGCCTGGCCGAGTTGGCCCGTTCCCGAGGCATCACTCCCAGCCTCCATCCGCACGTCGGCACGATGGTCGAGACCGCCGACGACGTGTCGCGGGTGCTGGAGGGTTCCGCGATCCCGCTCTGCCTGGACACCGGGCACCTGCTGATCGGCGGCAGCGATCCGGTGCAGATCGCCCGCAGCCATGCTGGGCGCGTAGCACACGTCCACGCCAAGGACGTCAACCTGGGGTTGGCGAAGAAGGTCCAAGAAGGAGAGTTGACCTATCAGCAGGCCGTGAGCCAGGGCATCTACGTGCCGCTGGGCCAAGGTGACGTGGACTTCGCCGCCATCGTAGGCAAGCTGAACGAAGCCGGTTTCGACGGCTGGTACGTGATGGAGCAAGACACGATCCTGCCCGCCGAGCCAGCCGACGAGGGTCCGCTAGGCGCGGTAAGGCAGTCCATCGCCTACCTAAAGAGCCTGGCCTCCTGAGCTGTTCCGCGCTTCAAGCCAATTGGCTAACGAAAGCGTTAGCGTTTTGCCGTCCTCCAGTTAAGCCTCTGGGACGCCAAGGCTGGACCTGCAACGCGAGAGCGTGCGCCTATTGACAAGGCGTGGCCAGCTTGTGCCTCAGCGCTGACTTGGCGTGTCCCATTTGGACTCCAACCCAGACGATCTTTGTGGGGATCGGTTCAGTATGACTGTGGGGATCGGTCTGTTATAGACGTGGGGATCGGTCTAGTACGGCTGTCGCCCCCGAGGGCGGCTGCACTGTTTTGTCACTCAAAGTTGAGCTGGCGTTTGCTTTTGGTCTCCGCGCGGTTCACAAGGCTGCCTAAGACTGGGTTGCGGTTCATCTGAAAGGAACGCAATCGGAATGGCAATCGCATCCCAACTCGGTCCGTCGGCTTTGGCGGGGCTGGGTTTGGCCGCTACCGCCTCCGACCGCATCCAGACGGCAACGGGTTTCGACTTGGAACCGCTAGTCTTGCTCACTCCGGGGCCGCTCACCACTTCAGAACGCACCCGGGCGGCGGCCACCTTCGACTTAGGCTCTTGGGACGCGCCGTTCGCCGCGCTGACCGCCGATGTCTGCGCCCGTTTGACAGCCATCTTGGGCCAGGGGGCGGAGTCTTACGCCTGCGTTCCACTGCAAGGTTCCGGCACTTTCGCCGTTGAAGCTGCGGTGCGCACCTTCGTGCCGCCAAAGGCTGGCCTGGTGGTGGTGTCCAACGGCGCCTACGGAGAACGTATCGCGGCCATCGGGCGGGCGGCGGGCCGAACTGTAGCGCTTTTCCGGGGTGCCTGGGACGAGCCGGTTGATCCAGGCGCGATCCATTCCCTGCTCACTGACTTGCCATCGGTGTACGGACACGTCGCGGTGGTCCACTGTGAGACTTCGACCGGGGTATTGAACCGGTTGGAGCCAATCGCCGATGTGGTGCGACAGTCCAGACGGCAACTCTTGGTTGACGCCATGAGCACATTTGGCGCCATCGACATACCGGCTTGGCATCCGGCTGTGACCGCCGTGGTCGCCGCCTCCGGGAAATGCTTGGAGGGTTTGCCTGGCATGGGGTTCGTGCTGGCCAGGCGGCAAGCTTTGGCTGACGCCAGCGGCCAATGCGACTCCCTTTCCCTGGATCTGGCAGATCAACACGCCTATCTTGAGCGCACCGGGCAGTGGCGCTTCACCCCGCCCGTGCAGGTGGTGGCGGCGCTGGCCCAGGCGTTGGCCGAACATGCCGCCGAGGGTGGCCGAGCCGGACGGCTGGCCCGCTACCAGGCCAACTCGGACGTTTTGGCGGCTGGCCTGGCCGACTTGGGCCTGCGGCCATACCTGCCAGCCGACTGCCAGGCACCCATCATCCACACGGTTTACCCCCCGGATCACCCGGCTTGGGATTTCGAGCGCTTCTACCAACAAGTCCGGCAGCGCGGATTCGTCATCTACCCCGGCAAACTGACCGAGGTCGAGACCTTCCGAGTCGGCTGCATCGGGCAGATCGACGCCGCAGTCATGCGCCGGGCGGTCACCGCCATATCCCAGGCATTGAGCGCTATGGGCTGTCTGACAGCCAACGCCCTAACTTCGGAAGACGCCGCAGACGCTTCGCTTGCCGACCGGGCAACGGCGGGGATCGGGGTGTGAACGTGGACATCCAGCTTGCCGTCATCGACCTCGCAGGCACCAGCGTTGCCGATGACGGCCTGGTCGAAGCGGCCTTCGTCGAAGCAGTTGGCCGCTTGGGTGTCGGACCCGACTCGGACCGTCTGCCGGAAATGATGGCAGAAGTACGCCGCACGATGGGGGCGTCCAAGATCAGCGTCTTCCGCTCCCTCTTCGGAGACGACAGATTGGCCCACGAAGCCAACCTGGCTTTTGAGCAGGCCTACGCTGACATGATCGCGCAAGGGCTCTGCCAGCCGCTGCCCGGCGCCGAAGACACCTTCCGCCAATTGCGCCAGCGCGGAGTGAAGGTCGCTTTGACGACTGGTTTCGCGCCCGCCACCCGGAACGCCCTGCTGGCCAAGCTGGGTTGGGACGACCTGATCGACCTGGCGCTGTCTCCTATCGACGCTGGTCGCGGGAGGCCGTACCCGGACCTAATTCTCACCGCTTTGCTGCGCCTGGGTGTGACCCATGTGCGGGCAGTCGCCACCCTGGGCGACACCGCCAACGATATTCGAGCCGGTCTCGCTGCTGGCGCGGGAATCGTGCTGGGTGTGCTGACCGGTGCCCACGACAGACCTACTTTGGACGGTGCCGGTGCGGATGCCGTTCTGACTGATATCAGCGGCCTGGTTCCATTCCTGGCCCATTCCAGTCTGACAACCTGATGAAAGGAAAACCTGAAATGCCCCCCACCAATCACCACGGCCCAGCCGTCGGCTTGGCCACACTGGCCGTCGCCGCCTGTCTGGCCCTGTCCGGCTGCGGCTCATCCCCGCAACCCAGCGGTGCCTCAGCCGCCCCTGAGACCGGCTACGCCGTTGACTCGAACACTTTGGTCTTCGGAGTGGTTCCAGACTCGGTAAGCACCGAGACCAACTACACCCCTTTGATGGACTACATCGCCCAGAAGACTGGAAAGAGCGTGAACTATCACGAGTCGACCGACTATGCCGCGCTGATTGAGGCCGCCATCGCTGGCAAGATCGACGTGGCGTCCTTCTCCGGCTTCACCTACATCACCGCCACCAACCAAGGCGCTTCGCTGATCCCAGTCGGATCAATAGTGACCAAGCAGGGCGCGGAGCCGGGTTATTACTCCCAAGCCATCGTCCCGGTGGACTCCCCGATCCAGTCCTTGGACGGCTTTAAGGGCAAGAAAGTCTGCTTCGTCGATCCTTCCTCCACCTCCGGCTACCTCTTCCCCTCCTACTCTCTGCAAGAGCTTGGCATCAACCCGGAGACCGACATCACCCCGGTCTTCGCTGGCAAACACGATATTTCTGTGACTAAGACGGGCGAGGGCCGTGAATGCGAGGCTGGTTTCGCCGAGGACAGCGAGGTGGTCAAGTCAACCGCCGTCCGGGTGGTCTCCGAGACGCAGGTGCCTGGCGCTCCGATAGTGGTCTCTGGCTCGCTACCGCAGAACATGCAAGACTTGCTCCGCGACACCCTGCAGGAGGTCACGATTGACCAGATCGTCGCCGCAGGGGTCAGCTCGGCCAACTCGGAGGGCTTCCGGTCCGTCTTTTACGCCACCCGTCCAGTAGATGACGCCTACTACGACATCATCCGCGACATCTGCGCCAAGACTGGGGCCAAGCAGTGCCAGGCGTAGTCCAGGCGGGCCTCGACCGGCAGGCCGTCCGCCCTGCGCGTGGTGGTTTGGCCGATGCCGGGCCGGGGTCCGGGCCTGAGCCAGTCGCGACCGGGCGGAGCGCCTCAGCCAAGGCTGCCCACCACGGAGCCGACGCCGACGCCTCGGCGCATCCGATCCGGTTCGACCGGCTGACCAAACGCTTTGGGACCACCTTGGCGCTGAGTGAGGTCTCCTTCAGCGTCGAGCCGGGGGAGATAGTGGTGCTGCTTGGGCCTTCCGGCTCCGGCAAATCCACACTGTTGCGGCACGTAGATGGGCTGGAACGGCCCAGTGCTGGCACGGTAACGGTGCTCGGCCAACCGGTCGAGCGCCTGCGCGGCGGTGCCCTGCGTGGGTTGCGGGCAAGGATCGGCATGATCTTCCAGCGTTTCGAGCTGGTTGGAGTGCTGAGCGTGTTGGAGAACGTGTTGACCGGGGCGCTGGCCCGGTTGCGCGGACCCCGGCTGAGCGTGCTGTCGTATCCTAGACCCTTGCGGCTGGAGGCCATGCGCCAACTTGACCGGGTGGGGTTGGCCGAAATCGCCCACCAGCGGGCCGACACGCTGTCTGGCGGCCAACAGCAGCGCGTGGCCATCGCCCGAGCGCTGATGCAGTCGCCTCAAATTTTGCTGGCAGATGAGCCAGTCGCTTCGCTCGACCCGGAGTCCTCGGCTGACGTCATGGCTTTGCTGCGCAGAATCGCCCAACGCGACCGCCTGACCGTATTGTGCTCGTTGCACCAGGTTGATCTGGCGTTGGGTTGGGCTGACCGGGTGGTCGGGCTACGCCAGGGCGAGGTTGTCTTGGACCGCCCGGTCGAGGGCCTGAGCAGGGCCGAGGCCATGTCTATTTACCAGCGCGACCGGCTCTGGGACTCGCCAGCCCCAGACGCCGCTGGAGTCCTGGGGCAAAACGCAGGCTCTGGCATGGGCATGGCCTCGCCGCCCGTTGCGCTGCGGGTCGGCTCAGGCGGTCTCGCCCGGATTGCCGTATGACTGCCGCTGCCCCTTCCGCCCGGTCGAAGGGTGTGGTCTGGCTGGGGTTGCCGCTTAATCTGAACTCGATCGCCTCGCGGGTGACCCTGTTGGCGCTGCTCGTGACCGGGACGATCCTGCTGGCCCGCCTTGATGTCAGTCCGGCGGCCATAATGGATTCGCGCGGCAACGCCGTCAACTTTTTCCGCCGAATCAGCGCTTTGGATTTTCCGCCCCTGCTGGATTTGGCCTACCAGACCGCGCTGACTTTGGGCATCGTCATCACCGGAACGCTGTTGTCCGGCCTCGCCTCAATCCCAGTGGCATTCCTGGCCGCGTCCAATACCACTCCAGGGCGGGTCTGGCGGGCCGTTGGCCGTTTCGTCGGAGTCCTCTGCCGCGCTCTGCCCGATGTTGTCTTGGCGATGGTCTTCGCCTTGATCTTCTCCCTTGGTTCGCTGCCCGGAATCCTTGCCATCGCCATCCACTCCGTCGGCATGATCTCCCGGCTCTTCGCCGACGCCATTGAGCAGATCGACGAGGGGCCTCGGCTTGCCATCCGGGCTGGCGGCGGTGGCCGGGTGCAGGAATTCTGCAGCGGAGTGCTGCCGCAGGTCTTCCCCTCTTGGTGCGCCACCGTCTTGCATCGGGCGGACATAAACCTTCGCGGTTCGGTCATCTTGGGATACGTGGCTGTGCCTGGCCTGGGTTTGCAGATGCGAAACGCTTTCGCCGCCCTCGACTACGGACGTGGTTTGGCCGTGGCCGTGGTCATCTTCGTCCTGTGCGTCGGTATGGAGATTCTGTCTTCCAACATGCGCCGCCGCCTATTGGCCCCCTCGGCTGACCGCCGTCCGAACCGTCGCCGCCAACTCCCGTTGGAGCGGTCGCACCAGCCTTATCGCGCCGCGAGCACGGCTCCCGGCCAAAGAAACGCCGACCAGCTGACCCGGTTGCTGCGCCGCCCCCTGACGTCGGCCCGGCTGCGCTCCTGGATCGTCTGCGGCATCGGGGCGGGCTGCCTGTTTGGCGCCGTCTGGGTCTGCCAGATCACCTGGAGCGACCTTTGGACGACTTGGGAACGGGTTCCCCGGGTGGCGGCTTCCTTCTGGCCGCTGACCGCTGGCAATTACGGTATGCCGCGACTGCTCGAAGCCCTGGGCGAGACGGTGGCGATAGCCTTGGCCGCCGCCGTGATCACCCTGGTCGGCTCCTGGCTGGTCGGCTCCCTTGCGGCCAGAAACGTCGCCCCGAACGGCACAGTTAGAGCAGTCTGCCGG
>JAIRXX010000173.1 GCA_031268065.1 Propionibacteriaceae bacterium | reverse complement strand
CTGGCTCGGGTAGGTCAATGTCTACGGTTGTGGTGCCTGGTTCGAGGAAGAGCAGGTCCGGGATGCCGAGTTTGCTGGCGTTGACGGCGGCGGCGCAGCTGAAGCTGTCCATTTGGAATTCCCATTTGACCGGCTCTCCGGCGTAGACAACGGTGTCTTTGGGGTTGTAGCCATCGGAGCCGCCGATGGCCACTTTCGCCACTTGGTAACCGTCTGAGTCGGCCACGTTGCCGGTGCGCTGGGTGGCGGTTGGGGTTTGCGAGCCTGCCGGGACGAGGGTGGTTACGGCGCCCATTACGTTGAATACAGCGAAAGCGATCACCACAACGCCGATGTAGCGGAAGATTCGGTCGGTCTTGATCAGCGTGGACAACCCGCCCGCGCCTATCAGCCCCGGAGCCGTGCCGAGCGCGAACACAGCCATCACCAGGCCCGCCGAGAGCGCGTCACCGGTGGACAGCGCGTACACCTGAACGGCCTGGGTGAATCCGCAGGGCAGGAAGAAAGACGCCGCGCCGAGCGCCAGCCCGGTCCAGTCGCGGTATTCGGCGTCCTTGTGCATCCAACTGGTCAGAGCACCGGGCAGGGTGATGCCCGCTCCGGCCAATCGGGGCGAAATCCCGCTCAGCCGGATGCCGAGCAGCCCCATTACCACCGACACCGCGATCATGGCGACAGCCAACAACGGGCCAGACATGGTGAAAGTCGAGCCGACCACGCCTAGCAACGCGCCCAGCGCACCGAAGCCGACGATGCGGCCCAAGTTGAACATGAGCTGGGGGCGCAGGCGTTGGGCGGTTGTGGCTGCGGGGTATTTGGCGGCGAAGCTCGCCGATAGCGAGATCACTATCCCGCCGACCAGCGCCATGCAGGTGGACAGGCTCGCTGCCACGCCGAGCAGGGCGATGAAGGCCAGGTTGCCCGAACCGGCAACTCGGGTGATTGAATCTGTGAGCGCCAGCCAGCCGAATTGGTTGGCCAGCAACACGATGACCGCAATCCCACCCGCGGCAATCAAGGCGTCCGTCCAGACCTGTGGCTCCTTGGCCAGCCACTCTGCCCTTCCGCGACCGATGCGATAACCGGCCTTTTTCACCGCCTGGGTAATCTCAGCCGCTGGAATCGGAGCGGCGCTGGTGATGACAGCCTGACCCTTGCGGGCGGAAACGTTCACCCGTTGCACTCCAGAGATGCGCCGGATCGCCTTGCCGACCCGCTGTTCACAAGCGCTGCAAGTCATCCCTTGGACGAACACCTTCGTGGTGTGCCGCCCCGAGTCTGGGCGAGCCGTTTGCTTGGGCATGAGTACAAGTGTATGCACCCGGCGAAGCAAATTCAGCACGGCGGCTTTCGTCCCAGTTACCAGCAGCAACACTTTGGGCGGCGCTGGCGATAAGAGTCATTCGCATTTGGCAATAGTTTTCAACGGTCGGCGCTTTGTCTCACTTGGCCTTGCCGTCGGGTGCCAACCCGGCAGCCAGCCTGGTGCGCCTGTTGGCGTGAACTGACCATCGCGGTACCGTGACGCCCAAAGCAATGGCGGCGACAACACCCAGCGCCGCGACTGAGACCGCTCCTACGGCGAGACTGCCTACTGCGGCTGCCGCGGCCACAATCAGCGGCCCGCTGGCCTGGCCCGAGTCGCTGAGCAGCCTCCACACACTCAAAAATTGCTCTCTGGCCTGAGCTGGAACCACGTCTCCGCCAATGGTGAGGACCATTCCAGTCCCGATGCCGTAGGCCAAGCCCAGAACCGCCGCGATGACGCCCAAGGCGAATGCATCAGTTGCGAACGGCAGTGCGCCCAGCCCGACGCTGAGCAGCAGCATAGACGGTATGGCCGCCCATAGCCTGCCGCGACGGTCCATGACCACACCGGCAGGGTAGAACACCAAAGTTTCGAGCAGCCCAGAGATGCCAAACACGATGCTGGTCACTTCTGGTGACAGCGCGAGATGCTCCCCCCAGAGCGGCACAACCACTTGGCGTGCGCCTCGGGCAGGACCAATCAGAACGATTGCCATGCCAAGGGTAAGGAACATTTGCTTGCCTTCGGCGAACACTTGGCGAAGGTTGGCTGGCGTGCCCGCCTCCAACTGGCGGCTGGGGGATGTGTCAGGTGCTGCGAACGCTATCGCGCCAGTGACCACAGCCACCGCCAAGGCGAGCCAGAACGCGGCAGGAGTTCCCCATAGATGCACTGTGCCGGCACCGAGGAAAGGGCCGACGAATAGGCCGATTCGCACCACCCCGCCAAGTGTGGCCAATGCGCGGGCACGGTACGCGATGGGCGCGATCTCAGTCAGGTAGGACTGTCGGGCGAGCATGAACACCGAATTGCTCATGCCAGCCAGCAATACTGCGGCGCCGAATAAGATCGGGTCCGTGGCGAGGGCGCAAGTGGTGAACGCGCCAACGGCGACCAAATCTGCGATCAGCATCGCCCGCCGGTCACCGACACGCGCGGCCAACGACCCTGCTGGCGCATCCCCGAGTATCTGCCCAACGATCAGTGCCGAGGCTAGCAGTCCTGCAACCCCCAATGATGTGCCCAATTCGACCCCTCGGACTGCGACCATCGGAGTGGCGGCTCCGATGGCGACCTCGAAGCATCCAGCGGGCAGGTACACGCTGACTACAACGGACTTTATAAATCGACCGCTTGGCCGGTTTGACATGCTCACAGCGGAACCCAACCTGGCAAATCACCCACGCAGCTGCTGATCGAATTCGGCAAAGCCGCGAAGCGGTCAGTCCGGGCTGGCAAAGTCATCGTTCAAGTCGTAAACACTGTCCACGGTGACCGGTAGCCGATCAGTGCGGATGGATGACCGGGATACATCAAATGGCCGGTTGTCCTGGTCGTAGGCGACCGCTTCAATGACCAGAATGGGATGCCCGCTCTCCAAGCCGAGCATCCGGCCCAAGCGCCGATCAACGAGCGCGGCTTCAAGGGAGCGTTCCATCTTGGTGATCCTGATCCCAGAGACCGCTCTAATTTGGTCGTACAGGCTGGCTCGGGGGTGGCGGATATTTGGCAATACGCCGTGAAGGCGCTTGGGCATGTAATGGATGCTGTGTGAAAGCGCGAGATTTTCCACTCCTCTGAGCCGTTCCAGCACAAATCCCTCCCTGATGCCGGTATTGTCGCTGGTTCTCAGCACCGCCGAGACCCAAGGTGGTAACCGCTCAACGCCAGCACGGACAATTGAAGAGCTGAGTACGCTGCGGCCAGCTTGATCGAGATAGCCGAGCAGACCTGGGCTGCGCGACATCGTCCAACTCCAGGGAGCCTGGACTTGGACTACGAAAGCGCCCTTACCCTGCTTTCTTTGGATGATGCCGGACTTTTCCAATTGGCTGAGCGCCTCCCGTACCGAGGTGCGGCTGATTCCGTAGTGTTCGCAGAACTGGTGCTCGCTAGGCAGTCTGCCTCCTTGGGGCCAGATTCCCACTTGGATGCCGTGCTCGATCACCCGCATCAACTGGAACCAGATTGGGTGGTCGCTGTTCCGTTGGATTTCAGGCAGTGCCAGCAAAGCCTCTTCGTCGTGTCCGTTGGACTCCGCTGGTTGTTTGCTCATGTCCACTTCAAATCATGGTCGTGTGTTGACTGAAACCTGGTCAGCCCTTGACTGCGCCGCCAGCCAATCCACTCACTATCCACCTTTGCACTAAAGCGGTGAAGATGACCATCGGAACAATCAGCAAAACGGTCAGTGCGCCCAGTTGTCCCCAGTGGATGCCCTGATCCGTCCGCACCATTGAGGCCAGCACAGGCAGAGTGATGTTTTTGCGAGTCATCACCAGTGCGAGCACAAGATCGTTCCAGGACAGCGCAAAAGTGAAAATGCTCACAGCTGCGATACCCGGGCCGGTCAACGGCATGACGATCCGGATGAAAGCCTGCATCCGCGTAGCCCCATCCACCATTGCTGCTTCTTCGAGTTCTCTGGGCAGGTCCAAGAAGAACCCGTACAAGATCCAGATACCCAGCGGGATCGCCAATGCGACGTAGGGGGCGATTATCCCGATGGGGTTGTCGAAAAGCCTTATTCCACTTGCGACGGTGAACAATGGAACGATGATTGCCACTGGCGGCAGCATTCGCAGTGCGAATACGTAGACCATCATCTGCGGTCCGCCGCGAGGCCGGAGCCTAGCTAGCGCGTAGGCACCCATTATGGACAGCATGACCGCTATGACGGTAGACACCACTGCCGCCAGACAGGACATGAGAAAAGCCCGCACAAATTGGGAATCCATGCCCTCGTTCACCAGCGCGATGTAGTTCTCCAGAGTGGGAGTGAAAATAAACACCGGATCGAATTGCGCGTTTACGCGATCAGACTTGAAACTGGCCAGCGCGATCCAAAGTAGCGGGACGAGCACCGAGGCCACCAGCCATGCTGATAACAGCACTGCTAGCACTTTGCCGCGCATCGGGCGTCCGCCGCGCCGCCGACGAGTCCTGGTTCCTTTGGTCATGACAGAGACTCCCTATTCAAGGCGCGCTGATAGCCCAGCGCGATCACCAAGGACAGAATTAGCAAGACGACGCTCAGCGCCGCCGCAAATGAGGTGTCGAAGTATTGAAAGCCGTAGCGGTAGATTTCGATACCGAGAACACTGGTGCGGTTTGCCGGACCGCCACCGGTGAGCAGCCAGATCGTCGTGAAGACCCGGAAAGCGAATACCGTGCGGAAAACGAGCACCACCAGCAGAGAGGGCATAACCAGCGGAATTATCACATGACGCACCTGCTGCATCAGTGTGGCACCGTCAACTTCTGCGGTTTCCAGTAGCTCTTTCGACATTCCTTGCATCGCGGCGAACATCACCAAGATGACGAACGGCGCGTGTATCCACACGTCTATTACTATC
>JAIRXX010000151.1 GCA_031268065.1 Propionibacteriaceae bacterium | reverse complement strand
GCCAATAATCAACCCCTCAAAACACCACCTGACCAGGCCGAACACCCCACAATTCGACACACATTTCCGCCGCTAACCCCGGAATGATCCGGGCCATTGCTGTTTCCGGTCGCCAATGCCGGGTTTCGGGACTCGCGCCCAGAAACGCCGCCGACTTCACGACGGAGGCGGCTATGGGGTTCCCTGTGATGGAGCCGATCATTGCCAGCCCTTTCGGTTGGCTTAGCCATAGCAAGCCTGGGATGCCTAAGGGTGGCGGGAAATGAGCGAGTATGGTTTCCGGTGTGAGTGCGCGATCTGGAATCTGGTTCGGGATCGGGGCTTATGGATTCTGGGGGATGTTCCCGCTGTATTTCTTGCTGCTGGCCAAAGCCACGCCGCAGGAGATCATCGCGCACCGGATTGTGTGGACGCTGTTGTTCGCGCTGGGCTGCGCACTGCTGACCGGCCAGCGAAAACGGCTCGTGGCCGTTTTCCGCGAGACTAAGGTTTCCGCTCGGCTCGCCGCAGCCGGGGTGCTCGTGGCGGCGAATTGGTCTATCTACGTCTGGGCGATCACCAACGGGCATCTGTTGGACGCCGCATTGGGATACTTCGTCAATCCGCTGGTGACGGTGTTGCTCGCCATAGCATTCCTGCGCGAACGGCTGCGCCGATTGCAATTGGCGGCGCTATTGGTCGGCTCGTCGGCGGTTGTGGTCATCTCGGTGTGGTACGGCCAAATCCCCTGGATTTCCCTATTGCTGGCCGTCACCTTCGGATTTTACGGACTGCTCAAGAAACAGGTCTCCACCCAAGTGACGCCGCTGGTCGGCCTGACCCTGGAAACGCTCTGGGTGGCCCCGCTGGCCGCCGCATTCATCGTTTTCCTGCAATCCAGCGGCGAAGGCACGCTGACCAGCGTCAGCCCGACGCACACCATCGCCCTGCTGATGGCAGGAGTCGTCACCGCCACCCCATTGCTCTTCTTCGCCTCGGCCACCCGCCGGGTTTCACTTACCACCATCGCCCTGCTGCAATACATCTGCCCCCTCATGCAATTCATCTTCGGCATCACCGTGTTCAACGAGGACATGCCCGCCGTCCGCTGGGTAGGTTTCGCCCTAATCTGGGCGGCGCTAACCATCTTGACCATCGACATGCTGCGCAATTCCCACGCCGAGTGATCACCGCCAACGAACCTCGAAATCTGAGACGCCAGCCGGCAGCACGGCGAGAACGCCGACCGACTCGAAACTGCCGGGGCGACCACTCACCCACGGCACCTGGCAGAGCGCAACGAAGCTGTCCACCGCGGCGTCCTCACCCTCGATCCAGACCCGCACCCGGCACCGGTCAACCTCGTTGCGCACCCAGCCGTTGAGACCGAGTTCTCGAGCCTTGCGCACCGACCAATAGCGGACGCCGACGCCTTGGACGCGGCCAATCAAGGTGAGCTGGACAGCTTTCACAAGCGCGACTCAGGCCCGCGACGATAGGAAATTGCCGTCTTCCCAGACTGCGGTCGGGGCACCGTGGTTTTTGTGCGCGGTCGCGGCCATCAACTTTATGCGGTTGAGCTGGTTTACCTCGGACGCGCCTGGATCGTAGTCGATGGAGACGATATTGGCTTCGGGATGCTGGCGGCGCAATTCCGCGAAAACTCCCCGACCGACCACATGGTTCGGCAGGCAGGCGAAAGGTTGGCAGCAGATGATATTTGGAGCACCGGAATGGATGAGTTCCACCATTTCCCCGACCAGCGCCCAGCCTTCGCCAGCCTCAGTGCCAAGGTCAATCACCTGGGCCGCGTAATCGCGCACCGTCTCGAACGGGGCGGGCAGCTCAAATTTGCCATTTCCCCCAGCCAACGCCTGGTTGGCGGGCTTCTCGTACTGGTCGAAGAACCAGGCGAAGAACCGGGTATTCCGCAAATCAGACTTGCCGCCCTTGCCCATGTGCTGGATGCGCCACATATTGGTGGTCAGCGCAGAGGAGAAATATCCGGCCAACGACGGCAGCACCGCCTCGCAACCCTCGTCCTCGATGACGCCGATCACGTCATTGTTGGCGTCGGGTTGGAATTTGACCAAAATCTCCCCCACCACGCCGACGCGCGGCTTGCGCGGAATGCCGAGCAGCGGCAGCCGGTCGAATTCGCGCACCAATTCCCGCAACAGCTTCCGATAGCCGAGCCTGCGCCCATAAGTGGGCGAATAGCCCCCGTTGCTGAAATACTCCCGCGTTATCCGGTCCCACCGCTGGTATAGCCCATTGGCCGCGCCCTCGACCCGCTCGTAGGGGCGGACGCGCAGCAGCACGCTTTGCATCACGTCACCGATCACCAACGCCTGCAATGCGCGATGCAGCGTCGGGACCGTTATGCGGAAGCCCGGATTGGTCTCCAGGCCCTGCGTCGAAAGGGCGATCACCGGCACTTGGCCGAAACCGGCGTGTATCAATCCCTTGCGCAACATCCCGGTGTAATTCGAGTCCCGGCACATGCCGCCGGTCTGAGTCAGCGCCACCGCTGATTTGGCTGGGTCGGCACCGCCCTCAACGAAGGCGTTGATCAGCTGCCCGATCACCAGGATCGCCGGGAAGCAGACGTCGTTGTTGACATATTTCAGCCCGCACTCAATGTCGGCGGGCGTCGCCTTCTCCAACACCTTCAGCTGATAACCGGCGCGGGAGAAAATCGGCTCCAGCATTCGGAAGTGGACCGGGGACATTTGCGGGGCGAAAATCGTCCGCACCGCCTTATCCTCCAGCCCGAAAACTGGACGCTGCTGGGCCTCCACCAACGGAATCGCAGCCAAATCGGTCGTGTCGATGTCCATGCTCACCAAACGCTCGGCGGTGGCGGCTTTGAGCGAGCGGAGCCGGATCGTCGCCGCGCCCAGATTGGAGACCTCATCGATCTTGATGACGGTGAAAACGTCGCCAGCGCCTTCCAGAATCTCTTGCACCTGGTCGGTGGTGATCGCGTCCAGCCCACAGCCGACGGAATTGAGCTGGACAAGGTTGACCTGCCCCATCACCCGCACCTGCGCGGCAGCCTCGTAGAGCCGGGAATGGTAAGCCCATTGGTCCATCACCCGGATCGGACGGCGCAAATGGGTCTCGTCCAGCCCGATGGTCAGCGCATCCTCGCTGAGCACCACCATGCCGAGTTTGGCGATGGCCTCGGGAATGCCGTGGTTAATCTGGGGATCGATGTGGTAGGGCCGTCCGGCGAGCACGATGCCGCGCAGGCCGTGGGTGTGCATGTAGCGCAACGCCCGCTCCCCCTCGGCCTTGATGTCGGCGCGCACCCGGTCCAATTCGGCGTATCCCAGCGCCACAGCGGCTTGCGCCTGCTCTTCGGTGACATCCCAGTCGGCGAAAACCTCGACGAGCCGGGCAGCCAGCCGGGCCGGGTCGTCAAGATTTACGAAGGGGTCGAGATAGCGCACGCCAGATTCCCGCAGCCGGTCGACGTTTTTCTCCAGCACCTGCGGATAGTAGGCGACGATCGGGCAGTTGTAATGGTCGTCGGCGTCAACGAATTCACGCCGCTCATAGGTGGCGCAGGGGAAGAAAATAGTCTTCACCCCCCGGTCGAGCAGCCATTCGATATGTCCGTGGGCCAACTTCGCCGGATAGCAGACGTTCTCAGCTGGAATGGACTCCATGCCCTGCTCGAACAATTCATGCGAGCTTCGCCCGCTCAGCACCACCCGGAAGCCGAGTTGGGTGAGGATGGTGAACCACAGCGGATAGTCCTCATACATCCCCAGCGCCCTCGGGATGCCTATCTCTCCCCTGGTCGCAGCCGCTTCGGTGAGACGGCGGTAACCGAAAACCCGTTTGTATTTGTAGTTGTAAAGATTGGGCAGATCCGACTTGGCCGGACGCTTCTCCAGCGAAGCGCCGCGCTCGCAACGGTTGCCGGAGACGTTGCGGGTGCCGTCGTCAAAAGTGGTGATCGTCAGTTTGCAGTGGTTGGGGCACAGCTGGCAGACCTGCTGGGCGGACTCGAAGCTGAAGGCGTCCAGATCACGGGCCATGAACGGGCTGACCGCCCCCGGCTGATAATGCTTTTGGGCTGTCAACGCCGCGCCATACGCCCCCATCAATCCGGCGATATCCGGGCGTACGGCGTCAATCCCGGTGAGCAATTCAAATGCCCGCAGCACGGCGTCATTCAGGAAAGTGCCGCCTTGGACGACGATGCGGGTCCCCAGTTCCCCAGCCTCGCGCAATTTGATGACTTTGTAGAGCGCGTTGCGCACCACCGAATACGAAAGGCCAGCAGAGATGTCAGCCAAGCTGGCACCCTCCTTCTGGGCCTGCTTCACCGACGAATTCATGAAGACGGTGCAGCGCGATCCCAGATCGACGGGGAATTGGGCGGTGCAGCCAGCTTTGGCGAAATCGGCGACCTCGGTGTTCATCGTGGTGGCGAAAGTCTGCAGGAACGATCCGCAACCGCTGCTGCAAGCCTCGTTGACGGCTATCGAATCGACCACATCATTTCGGATGCGCAAGAATTTCATATCCTGCCCGCCGATGTCGATCACGCTGGTCACTTCGGGCGCGAATCGTTTCGCGGCGCGGAAGTGGGCCATCGTCTCAATCTCCCCCTCGTC
>JAIRXX010000128.1 GCA_031268065.1 Propionibacteriaceae bacterium | reverse complement strand
GGTATTCCGCTCCGCCACCAAGCCGACCCGCTTCACCGCCGACATCAATTCGGTGGTGCTCACCCGCACCGCCGCCGTGTCTTTGATGTCCATGATGTGCCGCAGTTTGGGGAATTCCCCGTCCAGCAGCCTGGTGGTGATCTGCCTAACGCCCGCCGGGCCGCTGCCCTCGAAACCGATCAGCCCGTCCCCGCCGGTGCCAGGCTGGGCCAAGCTGATGGTGACCTGCTCGCTGGCGGCCAGCGATTTCGCCGCCGCGTCCAGCACCCGCGCTGGGACGAGGGCCGCCGTCTCAACGTCGGTGTTCGGCGTCCAGGACAATTCCTTCAGCGCCATCCGATAACGGTCTGTGGCCAGCAGGGCCAGCGAGCCAGCGGAAATTTCGATCCGCACCCCGGTGAAGACCGGGAGCAATTCGTCCCTCCCAGCGGCGGCAACCACTTGGGCCACCGCCTCAGCGAAGGCGGCAGATTCAATCACGCCGGTGGCTTCGGGCATTTCCGGAAGAGCCGGATAGTCTTCCACCGGCAAGGTCTGCAAGGTGAATTTGGCGTTCCCGCAGGTCAGCGTCATGGCGGACTCGTCGGTGTTGATCACCACCGGCCTGGCTGGCAGCGACCGGGCTATGTCGGCCAGCAGCTTTCCGGAAACCAACACCTCGCCCTCGGCTTCCACCTCGGCCGACACCGTAACCTGCGCCGATGTCTCGAAGTCGAAACTGGACATCACCACTTGGTCGCCTTTGGCCACCACCCGCAATCCAGCCAGGATGGGCACGCTGGGACGGGTGGGCAAGCTCCTCGCCGCCCATTGCACAGCTTCTGCCAAGACATCGCGTTCTAGTTGAATCTTCACCGTTGACTCCCTTCGGCCTGTTGTGAATCATAGCTGTAGTGCTGGTCCTTTGGCATTGCCGGCGGCAATCGTCCAACGTCCGTGTGTGGCTACCTTACTAGGGATACTGTGGATGAGGCTGCTTGAAAGAGGTTAGAGATAGTTATTATCCGTAGTAGTAGTAGCGGCTGTTAATTCGGTGGAAAAAGTTGGACGCAAGTAGCCGCAGGGCGTGTCGGGCTGTGGACAAGGCTGTGGATAACAGCGAATGACACGGGGAGTATTTGTGGCCGACACCAGCGGCAGACGGCGGGTCAACAGCCGATTTGGGTTATCCACAGGGTTATCCACAGCCGGGTACACCGAGTGCCGCGTCGGGATTTGGCATCGCGGGGGTTGGCGGGGGAGTTTGGATTTGGCGGGCTGGCTTCGTTGGCTTCGCCCCGCCGGGATGGACTGGCCGCGCCCAGCAGCCGGGCGTTAAGCGCTGGCCCGCTTGATGCGGTTGGTTATCTCGGTCACCTGGTTGTACACCGAATGCTGTTCGCGCAGCAGGGAGCTTATCTTCCGCACCGCGTGCAAGACGGTGGTGTGGTCCTTGCCGCCGAACAATTCGCCGATCTTGGGCAGCGACAGGTCAGTCAGCTCCCGGCACAGGTACATTGCGATCTGCCGTGCGGTGACAACGTTGTTGGCCCGCGACGGGCCGCAGAGGTCGTCCACGCTGACGTTGTAGTAGTCCGACACTTTGCCGATTATCAAGGCCGCCGAGATTTGCACGTCGGCCCCCTCGGGGATCAGGTCTTTGAGCACCGCCTCGGCCAACCCCAGATCGACTTCCTTGCCGTTCAAGGTGGCGAAAGCGGTGATCCTGATCAGCGCGCCCTCAAGTTCGCGGATATTGGTGGTCATCCGGCTGGCGATGAATTCCAAGACGTCCGAAGCGGCGGTGAGCCGTTCGGCGGCGGCTTTCTTGCGCAAGATGGCGATCCGCGTCTCCAAGCTGGGCGGCTGGATGTCGGTCATCAGGCCCCACTCGAAGCGGGAGCGCAGCCGGGGTTCCAGGGCCTCCAACGAGCGCGGGGGGCGGTCGGAGGTGAGCACTATCTGCTTCTGCGCGGTGTGCAGGGCGTTGAAAGTGTGGAAGAACTCTTCCTGGGTCTGGATGCGCTGCTCCAGGAATTGGATGTCGTCCATCAGCAGCACGTCAACATTGTCGCGGTAGGTGCGCCGGAATTCGGCGGTGCGGTTCTCCGAGATGGCGTTGATGAAGTCGTTTAGGAATTCCTCGGTGGAGACGTACTTCACCCGGACATCCGAGTAGTAGCTGCGGACGTAATGGCCGATGGCGTGCAGCAAGTGCGTCTTGCCCAGCCCGGATTCCCCGTAGATCATCAGCGGGTTGTAGGACTTCCCCGGATTTTCCGCGACGGCGATGGCGGCGGCGTGGGCGAAACGGTTGGACTCCCCGATGACGAAGGCGTCGAAAGTGTATTTCGGGTTGAGCCGGTCGTTCGGGTCCAAGGGGGCCGCCGAGCCTGCCACCGCCTCTGGGGCGGACTGCGGCGAGGCGGGCGGAATTTGCGGGCTGGCTTCCAGGCCGGGGTCGATGGTGGTGGCCAGGCTGATCTGGCGTTGGAAATGGCTGGTCAGCAGGGATTCCAACTCGCTGCGAATCCGCGACTCCACCCGGTCCCTGGTGAATTCGTTCGGAACGGCCAAGATGACCAGCGAATCGTGCATTGCGATGGGTTTGGTGGCGCTAAGCCAGCCCCTGGTGGCTGAATCGGATAGCAAGAGGACTTGCTGCCAGGCGTCGGTGAGGACAGCGTTGGCGTCGTTGGCGGTCATAGGTGTGCTTCTGTCACCCCTTCCCGTCCCGATTAACGCAGTTTCCACACGTTATCCACAACTGTGTACGGAGCTTCCCCCGCAGTCTTGGAAAAACATACTCCTGCTGGCTATGGCTCGCCAGTCCCGTACCGAATTGGCTAGCACTGTTTGGTATCCGCCGTGGGACGCGAGACCCTTCCCGCACCGGCGCAATTGGCTGGGAAACGCGCTGGGCTTGCCGGTTGCGGCGGGCGCTGGTAAGCGCTGAGTTTGCCGCAAGCTTCCAGACCACGTATCGTTGACAGGTACTCGTGCATCCAAAGTGGGTGCATTTGATCGAACTGACTAGACCTTCAGGAGCACTCGCGTGAGCAAGCGCACATTTCAGCCGAGTCTTCGGCGTCGTAGCCGCACCCACGGGTTTCGCCTACGGATGCGTACCCGCGCCGGACGCGCCATCATCTCGGCCCGCCGCAGGCGGGGTCGGAACCGGCTAGCTGGTTAGCCGCCACTTCGGTGTTACCCAGCGGCCAGCGTCTACGCGCCAGCAGGGATTTTGCGAATACCTTTCGCCGTGGTGTGAAGGTGACCCGTCCTTGCTTGGTGCTCTACGCCCTGCCGCGGGATTCCGGGCCAGCCCGGGCTGGATTCGCCGTGTCGAAGGCGGTGGGCAACGCGGTGGTCCGCAACCGGGTCCGGCGCAGGCTGCGTCATTTGATCGCCCCCAAGCTGGCCCAGGCCCCCATGCCGGTGGACTTTGTGGTCCGGGCCACGCCGAGAGCGGTGGCTGGCGATCTGGGCGCTGCCCTCAATGCCGCGTTGGCTAGCTGCTACGCGAAATTGGAGCGGTGAGTGAAGTACCTCATCATCGGGTTTCTCAAATTCTGGCGGCTGGTGGTCAGCCCGTTGTACGGCGACGTGTGCAAGTTCTACCCCACTTGTTCGGCTTACGCCTTGGATGCGGTGCAAGCCAACGGAGCCATCCGGGGAACCTGGTTGACGCTTCGCCGGATCGTCCGCTGCCACCCCTGGTCGCTCGGCGGGTACGACCCGGCTCCGGGCACCGCGGCCGCTGCGGAATACGCCCGCGAGCTTGAACTTGAAGCCGCCGAGCTTGAACTTGAATTGGAAGTGAGTCCCCGATGAAACTGCTGCCCCTGCTGCTCCCGCTGGACTTCTTCGGTGATATCGGCAACTTCTTCACCACCATCATCCAGCCGATCTACTGGGCGATGTCGTGGATTTTGGCGACTATCCACAACTTCCTCGGCCTCTTCCTGAATCCGAATTCCGGCTGGACTTGGGCGCTGTCAATCATCCTGCTGACGATGGTGGTGCGGCTGGCGCTGGTCCCGCTCTTCGTCAAACAGATCAATTCCTCCCGCAACATGCAGCTCTTGCAGCCGAAGGTGAAGGCGCTGCAGGAAAAATACGGCGCTGACCGGGAACGCCTGGGCCAGGAGACGATGAAGCTCTACAAGGAGGAAGGCGTCAACCCGATGGCCTCCTGCTTCCCCATCCTGCTGCAGATGCCGGTCTTCTTCTCCCTCTTCTGGGTGCTGCGCGACGTGGCGATGAAGAGCTACAAGGGGGTCTTCGCCGACGACCACGCCTCGGCGGACTCGTTGTACAACGCCGACCTTTTCGGGGCGCGGCTGTCGGGCATGTTCCTCTCGCCAAACGGCGAGCCTTTCGTCTGGGGGCCGGTGCAGACCCTCGGAGTGGTCTTGATCATCTCCATGACGGTGACTCTGTTCATCACCCAGCTTCAGCTGATGCGCAAGAACATGCCCCCGGAGGCGCTGACCGGCCCGATGGCCCAGCAGCAGAAGATGATGCTCTACCTCTTCCCGCTGATGTACCTGGTGGGCGGGCTTTACATCCCGATCGGGGTGATGATCTATTGGCTCACCACCAACCTGTGGACGATGGGCCAGCAGTACATCTTGATCCACAACAACCCCGCGCCCAACACCCCCGCCTACATCGACTGGGAGGAGCGGATGGTCGCCCGGGGCAAAGACCCGCAGGCGATCCTGGCCAAGCGCCGGGGCAATAGGCGGCGTAACCGCGCCCAGCCCAGCGACCCGAACAAGGTGGCCCGCCAGTCCAGCGAACGCCCGGACACGCGCAAACGGCCCGTCACGCGGAGTTCCGCCCCCGAAAACGGCGCTGGCGCCAAGCCCGGTCCCGCGAAACCCGGCTCCGCCAAGTCCGGTCCCGCCAAGCCCGCGTCTGCAGACGATGGCGCCAAAACCGTGATCAAGCGCCAGCAGCAGCCAAAGGTTTCCCGCGCCCAGCGCAAGAAGCCGAACGCGCCGCAAGCCAAGAACCAACCGAACGGGCCAAAGAATTGACCCAAAGTGTGAGGAGAACCAGATGAGTGAAACTGAGACAGCCCCGGTCCAAGCTGATGCGGAGGCGGCTATCTCCAAGCGTGAAGAGGGTTTGCTCAACGAGAGCGAGATAGCGGCGGACTACTTCGAGGAATTGCTCGACATCGCTGATCTGGACGGCGATATTGACACCTTCGTAGAGGGCGGCAGGGCGCATGTTTCGATCCTGACCCAGAGCGCGGTGCTGATCGGCAAGGACGGGAAGACGATGGAGGCGCTGCAGGAATTGGCCCGCCTCGCGGTGATGACCGAGACCGGGCATCGCAGCCGTTTGATGCTCGACATCGGCGGGCATCGGGAGAAGCGCCGCGCTGAGCTGCAATTGCTGGCCAAAGACGCCATCGCCGAAGTCCAGTCCACCAGCGAGCCGGTGCGGTTGACGCCGATGAATCCCTTCGAGCGCAAAATCGTCCACGACGTGGTTGCGGAGGCCGGTCTCACCAGCGAATCCGAGGGCGAAGAGCCGAACCGCCGCGTCGTCATCCAACTCAAGGGCTGAGAAATCACTGACCAGCACCGTGTGCCTGTTCCGGGCGGCGTCGTTCCCGATGGCCCCGCCGACCGGGCAATGCGTACACCAGTGAAGCTCTGAGACCAGCTATGGACGCCGCCACCCTCCCGCCGCAGCTGCGGCAGCAGTTCCCAGCGTTGGCCAGTTATGTCGGTTTATTGGCAAACGAGGGGATCGCCTGGGGTTTGATCGGCCCGAACGAGGCTGCCGGAGACCGGCTCTGGGAACGCCACGTCTTGAACAGCCTGGCCATCCAGGAACTATTGCCCACCGGCTGCCAGGTGGTGGACGTCGGCAGCGGGGCGGGGTTGCCTGGCATCCCACTGGCGATCACCCGCCCAGACTTGGAAATGACTTTGCTGGACCCCAAACAGCGCCGGGTGGATTTCTTGGCCCTGTCCCTGGAGAGGCTGGGGCTGGGGGACAGCGTTCGCGTGGTGCGGGCCAGGGCTGAGGAGCACCGGGAGACCTATTCAGCCGTGGTCAGCCGCGCGTTGGCCCGCTTCGACCGGCTGCTTGCCTGGTGCTGGCCGCTGGTGGCCCCTGGGGGCAGCCTCATCGCTTTGAAAGGCGCCTCAGCCGCCGAAGAGGTCGCCGCCGCCAGCCAGGCCCTGCGCAAGCTGGGAGCTACAGCGCAGGTGCGCGGGCTTTCGGTGCCCGGCACTGCCGCGTACACCTGGGCGGTTGTAGTCGAGAAAGCCGGTTAGCGGCCTGGTTCAGACCGCAAGCGCCTGCTTTCCCACTGGGCCTGGGTGGGCCTGGGCCTGATCAGCCAAAGGCTTCCAGCGCCGCATTCTTCACGGTGGTGGGGCTACGGCCATCCGCAGGCGGTGAAGCTGGTCGCGGAACCCGGCTTCGTCGTCCAACACCCGGAAGAAGGCCTCGTTGGCGGCTTCGACCAGCGGGAAAGCCTCGCCCAACGCCGCCTGCCCGCTCGGGGTGAGCGCCAGGCTCCAAGCGCGGCTGTCCGCCGGATTGCGCGTCCGCCCGATCAGCCCGCGCCGTTCCAGCTTCCGCACCACGGCAGATACCGTCATCGGGTCGATGCCCGACATGGCCGCGACATCCGCCTGGCTGGGCGGTTCGGCGTTGCGCGCCAAATAGGCGGTGACGGTCAGCACCGTGACCTGGGGATGGGTAAGCCCAACTTGGCGCAGCGCCCGTTTCACGCCTGACGACCACGCCTCGTAGGCTCGGAAGAGGGCGAAACCGGTGGAGGCGTCTGGCGTGGCGGCGTACTTTTCCGGGAAGATCACTGTTCTGCCAACATCACTGTTCTGCCAGCGCTTTGAGCCGCCAGGCGGCTTCCGGGGTGCCGGAGAACACCCCGGCTAGGAATTCGACGTCCTCCAGCGTGGGCGCGGCCTTGTCGAGCCGCACGGCCTGGGTGAGCAGGGTCGTCTCAGGCGTTGCGGTGATTTCGTGGCTGAAAGTGAGCGTGGCCCCGCCCGGAATTTCCACCTGGTCGGCAATGGAATGCTGCTCGGAATAGGCCACCAGCTTAAATGGCATCGGCGGCATATCCGCGAGCTTCATCACGCCAGTCGCGCCCAACGCCGGACCGTTGTCGTAGGCAAGGTCTTCCAAATCCGTCTCCCATTGCCTGCGCAGCCCCACATCGACAAGAAACGGCCAGACCGACTCAGGCTTGGCCGAGATCACCAGCGAAAACGATAGTTCCATTACGAACTCCTTTCATATGTGTACTTACTATAAGTAAACATATCATATGGCGGAAGGATGTGGGTTGCTCCCGCTGTCTTGACCCCAGCAGGCTGGTTTCAGGGACAGTGCAGGCGTTCTTTGGGGAATCGGAAATCTTCCAACGGCATCCAGTCCGCTGACTCCAAGTCCCAAATCTTCGGGGCAGAGCGAACAGTCTGCAGCGTCTCGATGAACCTTCTTGGACGGGCTAGCGTGGCGTCGTAGGTGTCCTGTTCAGTTGGTTCTTCTTCGGGGAGCCTGATTCGGTCGGCCAGGTAGTACATTATGTTCTCGATCCAGCCTGCCACTGTTTGGGTGCGGACGCCGGCATGGCGGGAAGTTCCTGATCGTAGGTTCCGTCACGGATCGCCGCCAGCACTTGGCAGTAATGCTGGTCGGCGTCACTGGCTGTCTTTATCGCCTCGGCTACGAACACAATGGCGTCGGCTTGCGCCCGGCGTACTTTGCTGTTGTATTCCGGGCCAAATCCGTACAGGTCTGCCTCGTCGCAGCC
>JAIRXX010000023.1 GCA_031268065.1 Propionibacteriaceae bacterium | reverse complement strand
CTGCGGCTCGATGACCTCGGTGCTGGCCACCTTGGCGATGACGGCGATGTGCTCGCCCTCGGCCAGGGTGGACAGGTCGGTCAATTCAGTGCCGCTCAGATAGCGCCTGGGCAGATAGCGCAGCAGGTCGCCGACGGTGAGGATGTTGAGCGCGGTGAAGGGCTTCGCGCTGCGATCCCCGAGCACCCCCGCCAGTGGCTGGCACAGTTCGGCGTAGGCCAGCGTCTTCCAACCGGTCAACTTGAGATCCACATCCAGCACCCTAGCCGACGATGGCGCTCGGGCCACAGGTATTGCCGTGTGGCGTCCGGCTTGCGGCACCTCCGGTGTGGTGGCCGCGATGCTCATGGCAGATAAGTGGTCGCCCGGATCATGTTGTGGTCGGAGGGGATGATTCCCCGAAAATCGCCCTTCGCGTCTACGTCCACCACAGTTTCCCATTCAAGCACTCGGGTGCCTTTGGGCATGAGCAGGTAATCCAGGTAACTGCCATTCACGTTGGAAGTCTTCGGCGCTTTGCGCTTGAAACCGTTCCAGCTGGAATATTCCGTGTTGATCCGGTGCTCCACCGTCGCACCCGAAGTGCGCGACGACGACTTCCAGTAGTTGCCGAGCGGATCGGCCCAGCCCGCTTTGAGGAATACGTCGTAGGGGCCGTTGGCGGGGCTGAAGGACTTGCTGGAGTTGAAGTCGCCCACCAAGAAGGCCGGAAGGCCATCGGTGTTGCGGGCCTTTATCTCTGCCACCACCGCTTTTGCCTGCGCCACCCTGCTTTTCATCAGCGGATGTCCAGCATCCCGGTCTTTGCCGTTGTCCAAATGCGCGTCGGCAAAGAAAAACTGCCTACCGGTCTGCTTTTGCTCGAAGACCGCCCATGCCATATAGCGCCGTGGCGGGGATGCGCCAGGCCCGGTGGGCAATTTTTTCGCCCCCTGCCGGATGAGTTTCAGGGTCTTCGAGTTGTAGATGATGCGGACGCCCTTGGACGCGCCGTTGTTCTTATGCACGCAGTGGGCCTTGGTCTTGGGATTGACGCAGTTGTGGCGGTTGGCATTCGTCAGCCGGTAGGGATCGCCCAGCCGCCTGGCCAAGTCTTCAAATTGGGATAGTTCCTGTTTGCGCCCGCCGTGCCGCTTGGCCCTGCTGCCAGTTTTGTCCCGCAACAGCTTAGGGGATGCCTCCTGGAATCCGATCACGTCTGGAGACTGCCGCAACACCGCCGAGACCAGCACGCCCCGGCGTTTGTACCAGGTGTGCTCGTTGGAAACCAATGACTTCGGGTTGATGTGGCGAATGTTGTAACTGGCGATGACCACTTTCGCCTGCTCGGCGTCGCCTGGCGCTTGGTCTTGGCCGCCAATGGTGATCACCGCCGTCGAGTCTGAAAAGCGCTGTGGAGCCGAGTCTGCTGGAACCAGTTCGTTCATCACCGCAAGCCCTGGAAATAAGCTGCAAGCCAGCAGCGCCACGCCTAAGACAAGCGCCACGTCGGTGCGCAGCGGCCAACGGCGAATTGGCGGCGCGGATTGCCGTGGCTCGGTTTCAGGCGCTTGTTCAAAGGACATAGCTCTCCCCCCTGCGTTACGAGAGCCGCCGAAGAACCTGCCTGATCGACCAACACCCCCAGGTACCCTCAAGCAGCGGCGATTCCATGCTATCCCTCTTGGCAAACCTCGCAGTCGCCGTCGGCGAACCCAGCGGGCGGGGCAGCTGCTGACCGGGAGATTAGGCGAAGCCTGATGCGATCCGGTATGATCCTCAGGTTGTGATTTTCCTGCGTTGCGCTGTTTGGCGCAAACAATGAGAACAAGGAGTGCTCAAAGTGGCTGCCGTATGTGATATCTGCGCCAAAAGCCCGGGTTTCGGCCACAATGTGCCTTGGTCGAAGAAGAAGACCAACCGTCGGTGGAATCCGAACATCCAGCGCGTCCGCGCCGTGGTGAACGGCACCCCCAAGCGGTTGAACGTCTGCACCTCCTGCTTGAAGGCGGGCCGGGTCAGCCGCTGAGGCCAGGCCTGCGAAACGCCCGCTGGGCAAAGTCTCTCCTCCCCGCCGCGCTCTGCCGCCAACGGGGCTAGTCGAAGCATTCCTGGCCATCGTCGAGGACGAGCCGCAAGACTGCGGCATCGGCGATGTCGCCCTCCCATTCGTTGCCCGCCTGGCCGCTTTCGCCGAATTCAATGCCGATATAGGGTGGCCGCCAAGCGGTGAAGTCCGCCTCATCCCCAGCTGCGTCCACGTATACGCCGGGAAAACCCGCCAACTGGTAGGTCTCGAACCGGAGCTGGTATGCGTTGGCGACTTCCATCCCGGTGCTGCCAGCGCGGATGCCGCGCTGGGTGGCCACATATTGCTTTGGCTCGATATAGGCCAGCTTCCCGTCCGAGCCGAAAGCCAACACCTTCGCATTTTCGTTCTCCGCGATGGCGCATTCGCCTTCTCCGCCAAGCTCGCGAACCGACGGGTCCACATCGCGTGCCTGGTCCAGCGTCATGCCGAGCAGCACCTTGCCCAAACCGGCGAAAGTCAGCACCAACGGGGTGTACGCGGCCTCCACCAGATTTTCCGCGCCAGCGGCGACGGCGATGCCAACCGGCTGGGCGCCGAGCGCGTAGAAGTGGTCGTCGCCTGCCGTCGCTTGGGCGAATTCCACCTGGTACCCGCCGTCCGCCAAGCCCTCCAGTTCAAATAACCCGGAGCCGGTGAAGCGCTGCATTTTCACGCCGCCGACCGAGTTCACCACCACAAAGACGCCTTCCGCATCGGCTGGAAGGCCGGTGATTTCGACTCGCAGGGTGGCTGATTGCCCAGCCCCGCCCTTGGCGTCGGACTGCGAATCAGATGCGGCGAACGATTGGCAACCGCCCGCAGACAGCAGCCCCAGCGATGCCAAAGCCGATAAGGCCGCCCCCACAATCAACGAGAACCTCGCCGGAAGCCGGATGGCCACGTTCGCTCCTTCGCGCCGCTACCTGGTGAATCCCCTTGACTATTGAATCACGCCAATCCGCCCGCAGGAATAGTTTCAGCGCTGGTCTGTCCCAAGCTATGCCTCCAGGACTATCGGCAGGATCATCGGGCGGCGGCCATGCTTGGTGTTCACCCAGCGCCCGATGGTCCGGCGAATCAGCTGTTGCAACTGGTAGATGTCATACACGCCGTCTTTGAGCGCCTTTTCCAAGGCGACCACCAAGGGGCCGCGAATTTCATCGAACACCTCATCGCCGCCGCCGAAGCCGCGCGCCCAGATATCCGGCCCGCTGACGATCGACTGGGAGTGGAAGTTAACCACCGCCACGATGGTGAGGAAGCCTTGCTCACCGAGGATTCTCCGGTCGGTCAACTCGGCGTCCCCGATGTCCCCGACGCTCGATCCGTCCACGAAAATGTATTCGGCCTCCAACTTGCCGACCACTTCGGCCACCTGGTTGGCGAGGTCGATCACCGTGCCGTCCTCCACCACCAATGCCCGCTGCCTGGGGACACCGGTCTTTACGGCCAACTCGGCGTTGGCGATCAGATGCCGCACCTCCCCGTGTACCGGAAGCACGTTGCGCGGCTTGACGATGTTGTGGCAGTAAAGCAACTCGCCGGCGGAGGCATGGCCGGAGACGTGGACCAGCGCCTTGCCGCGATGCACGACAGCCGCCCCGTTTCGGGAGAGCGCGTTGATGATCCGATAGACCGCGTTCTCATTGCCGGGGATGAGCGAACTGGCCAGCAGCACCACGTCATCTGGACCCACTTCCACCACCGGATGCTCCTGGTTGGAGATTCGGGACAACGCGCTGAGCGGCTCTCCCTGCG
>JAIRXX010000013.1 GCA_031268065.1 Propionibacteriaceae bacterium | reverse complement strand
GGCTGTTGACTCCCAGGGATGAGCTTTTACAGGCGTCGGTGGATGATGGGGATGGGCTGCCTTGGGCGAGGGTGAGTTTGTCGTGTTGGGATGAGGTCAACGGCTCTGAGTGGCTGCGGGCCGGGCTTGGCGAGGGCACGCCGGATGATCGCCCGAAAGCGGGATATTGGGGCCGAGATTTTTGGGAGTCCGAGGATGAGGAGCATGTGGATGTGCAGCTTGGCAGGCTCCAGGAGTTCCTGACCGGGCATGAGGGTTTCTTGAGGGATGTCGCCAGCGGGGTCGGCGCGAGTGCCGAGAGGTAGAGGTTCGTGCGGGTTTTGGTGTCTAGGTCCCCGTCGGCGGGCCAGCCGCGTTTGGAGGTCTCCGCTGGCTTGTTGGGGGCGCTGGGCCGGATCGGGTGTTATCTCTGGGTCGACACTTACGGACCTGACGATGGGTGAGCGCCCGCTTGGCGTCACACCTGGCCAAGCCGGTTTGGGCCTGCGACCCCAGACGGGACTAGATTAAACGGGGGTTTGGGGTTTGATGACTGACGGGGAGCCGTTGTGGGCTTGGGGGCTGGTGAGCCTGGTCTGCGCCCACCAGGAGCGTGGCTCTGACTGGTTGCGGGCCGGGCTTGGGAGGGGTTCGGGCCGCAGGGGCCGGGGTCGTGGCGCAGGAATTTCAACGAGACCAGGCATGAGCGGCCTGATTACCAGCTGGGCCGGGTGTGCGAGTTCCTGGAGGCTCACGCCGATTTCTTGCGGGAGGTGGCCGAATCGGGTGACGTGCGGGTCGTTGTGTCGTGGTTTTTGCCGGATTATCAACACAGCCTCACCGTCATGCCCGAGTTGGCGAGAGCCTTGGGCGTGATAGGCGGGCGCGTCGTCATCGATCTGGACGGCCCGGAGGATTAGCTGTGGTTGCGGGAGAGCCTTCCGCTTTGGGGGTTGCCTGGCGAGAAAGAGGCAAGACCAGGTGAAGTCTCTTGATTTTCGTGCGAGTGTAGTTTACGGCAAGTGTATGAAAGTCAAAAGAGATGGCCGCTATGCCCCGCTGATCGCGCTTCAAGAAATCTTGCTGCAAAGCGGCGGTATCGTTGCCGGTGACTAGGATTCCGGTTTGACTGTGAGAGCCTACGACAATGTGATATTTCCACCCGTCCAGTTCAGTTCAAATTGGGTCGAAGTATCAGAGTGGCCGACTGGCCGCTCTGGCACGACTCTGTGATGCTCAGGCGGCGTCAATGTCATCGAGCCAGGCGTTGACCTGATTGACGGCTTCTTGCATCGTTAGGTGCAAGTCGGCCTGTTCCGCGCCCTTGGCGAACCCGATTTCCCAGTGCGGGTAGGCAGTCAATCGGGCAGGCCACTGGCGTCTTGGGCGTCCGAGGGCTTCTGCTTCGGATGCTCGTGTTGCGAAGATGTCGGTGATGGCCCCTTGGATGGCTGCCAGCTTCGGTTCACGGGTCCGGGTGATCAGGTTGCGCATGAGCAGGAGATCGACAACATCCCTGGGGCGGTCGTTGCGGAACTCCGGCGGATCATGCGGGTCAGTCGCCGCGTGGACTTTCTGCGCCACTTGGTAGCGCATCGCCAGGCTGACAAGCCGGTCGGGCGTCGGCAGGCCGAAACCGGCCAGAGACGGCGAGGGCAACTCTTCGGCGGCAGCTCCGGCCAGGCCCTCGTCGGGCGAAATTTCCACTTGGATGCGCCGCCAAGTGACGCCACCGAGAGCGACAACAACGTCGAACCGTTTGGGCTTGACCACCTTGTAAGGGACATTGATGATCTCAACGTCACCACGGGTCAACGTGAGTGGACCCCACGGCTCTTCGAGCGCGTCGTCCACCTGTCGGATGAAGCTGTCGAGGTCGCCGGTGACCAGGCCGTCCAAGTCTTGCGTGGTGCGGCTCATGCCTGGCAGCCGATATTGCAGCATGGTGCCGCCTTTGAGCAGGAACCTCGTCCGGCCCGACTCATCTACGGCCCGCTGTAAGGCGGCGGTAACCACGGTGGACGCCACCAGCCAGCCCAGGCGTGATCCTCCCGAGCCGAGGCGTTCTTGGGCCTGCGCGATCCATACGCCTAGGACACGGGCCGAGTTGGGAGTCTTGTCCTTCGGCTTGAGCAAGCTCAAAGCGTCGGCCAGGTTTACCGGATCAGTGGTTGCCATCGCGGACCTCCAGGTGCTCGGTCAATCGTTGTTTGTCGGCCTCTCGGAGCAGGCTTGTGCGTCCGGCGCGTTCGAGGGCTTGGCGGATCAGATAGGTTGGCACGTCAGTTTCTATGCACTGGCGGATCGCCGTGGGCACGTTGGTGACCCGGATGCCCTGCCACCATGCCAGGTCGGCGCTGGACAGGTTCTCATGATGGATCACGTACAAGCTGCCTCCGGCTCGGCGCAACCGGCGTCCTTTGGCCACCGTGATGTGCGTCCTGTCGGGGTTGATGTCAGTGATGTCCCACGCCATCAGCGCGGTGTCGTGGCTGAGGCACGCCTCGGGCGCTCCGGACCACAACACCGCCAGCGCGTACTGGTCATACTCGGTCTCTGGCACTTGCGGCACCCGGTAGACGCCGTGGGCCACGCGCTCCAACCGGCCGCGGGCGGCCATCTGCGCGATCTGGGGCTGCGGCACACCGGCATCCAGGGCTTGGGCGAGTGTGACGAACCCGTGCTGGTCGATAGCGATCTCCCGCAACCGGTCCAGATAGGTCACCACCTCTTTCAACATGTCAAAACCATATCATAATCATATGGTTTTGACACTACTGCAAGGTAGGGGTGCATCCGTGCCCGAAAGCGAGGGTGTTGGTCTTGTCGACAAGACATGAAGGCAGGTCGCGCTCGCGCACCTTTTGATGGCTCTTGATTTTCGTGCGAGTATGGTTTATGGCTAGCGCATGAAAATCAAAAATGAGATGGCCGTCATCCCCTGTTAGTCGCGCTTCAAGAAATCTTGCTGCAAAGCGGTGGTGTCATCACCACTGCTCAAGATAATAATATTGTCATTCTGCGTGACCAAGCAGCTTAGAAGCTATATGGAGGTACTCTTATGAAAACGTCTACGCAACTAAAGGCACTTGTCCGTAACTTTTCTAAGGCAAATTGTGTTACTTAGAAAGGGGCGCTCGGGGTCTCGGGCGCTAGAAGTCCTCAATTGCCATCCCTTGCCAGCCAGCCGTTGCCGCAACATGTCCAGCGAGCGACGTGCCAAAGCGCTCGAAGCTGGAGGCCTCGCTTAGCGCCGGACGACAGCTACTGCTGTCACGGTCGCAGGCGACCAAGGCTGCCTGCGAATATAGATTCTCCAAGACTAGCTTGCGGCAGAGAATGTCGTATCTGTTGAGATAAGAGTCGTTCGTTAAGGAATGCCATTGAACCAGGCTTGACGCCGTAGGCTCGTTCAACGACGCACGGCGTCACTTTCGTTCCAGTTTTTCCAGATTCGGAAAGTTCCCGCTGGGTGTCCTGCGGGAGAGAGGCCCAGCTGGGCAGGCGAATACGCCGAAGATACTGTGCCTGGAACCGCAGATAGCCGCCGCCGGTCTTAACGGCATAGGCGTTGATGAATAGCTGGGCCACGCCAGAACGCAGCAGCGCTTGCAGCGCTCTCAAGTCCCACTCGTGGGAAACGATGTAGTACAGGTTGTGATGCGGGTAGGCGGTGCCTGGGTCGTAGGAAATGGCATCGCCGTCGCCCCTGATGTCGGGGACCAAGAGCTTCGGCTGCCATGTCAGGCTCGGCGTGATGCGGTCGATTGTCTTATACCAGCGCCCAGACGGGTTCGCCTTGGCCGTGTGGCGGCGTGACAGCGCTGCTCGGTGTGGAGCGAGGTAGCCCGCCAGCTTCGGGTATTGGCCAAGGTCAACCAGGCCCACATCATCCTGCCACGGGTTCACGACGCCCATGCCGGTCCAATTGAAAGCGCCCCGGCTTATGTCCCTGCTCATGGCGAGGGGAAGCTTCCGCGATTCTTCCACATCGAGTTCACTCAGCCTGGCTATGAACACTCTGTCGGCGCCTGTCGCCACGCCGATGCCCACGCGGCAGCCAGCCTGCTCCAGCGTGCCGAAACGATGCTCAAGGTCGCGGATGACGGCCTGTTTGTCGTTGGCATGAAGCAGCCAAGGTGCGCCACCGCGCTTCAATGTCATATCCGTGCCGCTGCTTGCCGAGAGTTCGCGTGCCAGCGATTTCAGATAGGCAGGTTCTGTGCCCGTGGCCGCTCCCGTGCGGGTCTGTCCGCGTCCGGCGTTCTCAATGACTGTGATCGAAGGGTAGGCCCCAACTTGGTTCTCGAAGGCGTCCGCGCCGTACATGTCCACATAGGTCCGCAAAGTGAACCGGTCAGTAACCAGTTCGCGCAGAACGCGGCCATAGCCGTTCTTCGTCCAGGCGTCCGCGCAGATAAAGCTCAATTTTCCTTCTGGGGCGAGCAGGCTCAAGCCCCTTTCAAAAAAGGGCACGTATAAATCTGCCCGCCCGACCATCGTCGTGTACGCCTGGCGGTATCGCTCCAACAGCGCGTCGGGAATCAGTTCTTGTCTGACATAGGGCGGATTGCCGACCACATAACCGAAAGACTCCGAAAAAGGATGGTCGAGGAAGTCTGCGTTGATGAGCCACTTCTTTGACAGCCGCAAGGCAGACAGTTCAGACAATCCTGCCCCAACCAACATCTTCACGAGTTCGGCCTTCGTATCGTGAAAAGTGGCTAGGTCAAGCTCGACCGCGCGAACCGCGTCGTCGAGGGCTGAGTCATCACCCGCCGCATCGCTTTGCCGCCACGAATTGAGCAGCCGGGCCACAGCCTCGAATAGGAATCCACCTGCCCCGAACGACGGCTCCAGAAGGCTTGCCTGCCATAAGGGCTTGTCGGGAACATAGCCCACAAGGTCAAGGATGAACTCCACAACGGACGGTTTGGTGAACACAGCGCCGCGTGTTTTGCCATTCAGGGCCGGACATGCGCCACCAAGCAACGGCGCGTCCACCGTGCGAGCCTCGAATAGAGCAGGTTGCGACAACATTGGGATAAGCCTATCTGCCCGGACTGACAGTCCGGGTGCCGACGCGGGCCGCTGGCGAGGTTAGACTTGGCGCTATGTCATCGCTCACAGCTATTATCAGCGCGCGTTTGGAAGCTGTCGCCGGGATCGATCCGGAGCTTCGCCCGTCTACGAAGCCGCAATTCGGCCATTACCAGACCAATGTCGCCTTGCGGCTGGCCAAGGCGGAGGGCGCCCAGCCGCGAGCTGTCGCGGAACGGGTGGTGCGTCAGGCGGAGTTGGATGAATACTGCGAGCCGTTGGAAATCGCCGGTCCGGGATTCATCAACATCAGGATCAAGGCTGGGGCCTTGGCCCAGGTGGCCAACCGGCTCCTGGCCGGGGAGAATGCCGGACTCGATCCAGACCCATCCCCCAAGCGCGTCGTCATCGACTATTCCTCCCCGAACGTCGCCAAGCAGATGCACGTCGGACACCTGCGCTCAACCATCATCGGCGACTGCTTCACCAGGGTGCTGCGGGCCATCGGGCACACGGTGATCCCGCAGAACCACATCGGGGATTGGGGACGCCAATTCGGGATGCTGGTGGAACAGATCATCGCGGAGGGGCTGGACGTGGCCGCGCTCGATCTGGCCGAGGCCGAGGCGCTCTACAAACGGGCCAACCAACATCTGAACGACTCCGCCGAATTCGCCGAGCAGGCCCGCCAGCGAGTTGTGGCGCTGCAGGCGGGGGATGGGCAGACCAGGGCGATCTGGCAGCAGCTGATCGATGTCTCGCTGGCCGGGTTCAACGCCACCTACCAGCGGATGGGCGTGCTGCTCAGCGATGCCGATCTGGCCGGAGAATCTAGCTACAACGAAGACCTGGCAGTGGTCGCCGACGATCTGGAATCGCGCGGAATCGCCGTGACGGACGGCGGCGCGTTGGTGGTGTTCACCGCGAACTCGGACACTCCGGCGATCATCCGCAACAGCCAAGGGGGCTTCGGCTACACCTGCACCGACTTGGCCGCCATCCGGCACCGGGTGGGCGACTTGGCCGCCAACCGGCTGATCTACGTCGTCGGCGCCCCCCAGGCCTTCCACTTCGAGCAGGTCTTCGCGGTGGCCCGCATCGCCGGATACCTGCCCGCCGACGTTGCCGCCGAGCATGTTGGCTTCGGGCAGGTGCTCGGCGCGGACGGGAAGAAATTCTCCACCCGGGAAGGCACTGCGGTGACCCTCAACTCGCTGCTGGACGAGGCCGGACTCCATGCCGCCCCGGAGGTGGCGCTGGCCGCCATCAAATACGCCGACCTGTCCTCGGGGCTGCAGAAAGACTACGCCTTCGACGCGGAACGGATGGTGGCCACCACCGGCGACACCGGGCCGTATCTGCAATACGCACATGCCCGGATCGACGGCATCCTGCGCAGAGCCGCCGCCGACCAGCTGGAATACGGCGAGGTGACCCGGCTTGACGAAGCGGCGGAGCAGAATGTGGCGCTGCTGCTCTCGCGCTTCTCCCAGACGGTGTACCAGGTGGCCGAGACGCTGCAGCCGCACCGGCTCTGCGGATACCTCTACGAATTGGCCCAGGCCTTCAGCGTCTTCTACGAGCATTGCCCGGTGCTGCGCAGCGAGGGCGAAATCCGCGCCTCCCGCCTCGCGCTCTGCCGGGCCACCCAGCTTGTGCTGGCCAAGGGGCTTTACCTGCTCGGCATCGAGGCGCTCACCAAGATGTGAGCCTGGTTAGATCGACGCCACGCTGGCCGGATTCTCCAACAGCGGCTCGAAGGCCAGTTGGGCGGCGCCTATCGCCAGCAGGTTTTCACCCAGTTGGCTGGGGGCGATGCGCACGCCGCGCGCCGAGGGGGCGAGCGATGCGGCGAAGGTGGCCCGTTCCAGGTATTCGCGCTCGTAGGCGAGCAGGCTGGCCAGGAAACCGCCCAAGACGATCATCTGCGGATTGAGCAGGTTGACGGCGGCGGCCAACCCAGTGCCCAGGTGGTCCAGCGAGCGCAACACCACTTTCCGGGTCCGGGCCGAACGGTCGGCCAAGAGCCGGGCGGCCAGCTCGCTGGCCGTTGGCGAGTCGAGGCCGAGTGTCTCCAGCAATTCGGCGCGGGTGACCATCGCTTCCAGCGTCCCGGCGATTCCGGCGCTGTCGGTGGCTGGCGAACTGGACACCCGCACATGGCCGAGTTCCCCGGCGAAACCAGCCGCGCCGCGCAGCAGCCGCCCATTGCTCACCGCGCCGCTTCCAATGCCGGAAGCGCCCCCGTTCACATAGAGCAAGTCGCTGACTCCGCGTCCAGCTCCGAAATCATTCTCCGCCAACGCGCCGAGCGCGGCGTCGTTCGCCACACGCACCGGGTAGCCGGTCGCCGCCGCCAACGGCCCGCCGAAGGGCTCGTCCACCCAATGCAGATGCGGGGCGTTGGCGATCACCCCGTCCTCCGCCCGGACCTGCCCCGGCACCGCGACGCCGATGCCGGTTATCCGGTAGCCGGTCAGCTCCAGCCCGGCGATCACCGCGGCGGTGACGGAGATGGCCTCTTCGGCAGACGGAATCCGCCGGTAGGAATGCCTGATGGTCTGGATGATCGCGGTGTCCAGCCCGACCAAGGTGATGGTCAGCATGTCGATTTCCGGATTCACCGCTATCGCCGCCGTCTCCGGGCGCAACGACACCACCGGGCTGGGCCGGCCAGCCGCGCCGTGGTGTTCGGGGTCTTTCTCGGTGACCAGCCCGAGGCTGGCTAGATCGGCGACCAGGCTGGCGATTGTGGAGCGGTTGCGGCCACTGCTGCTGCCCAACGCCGAGCGCGAACTCGGCCCGTGCAGGTAGAGGTCGCGCAGCACGGCGGAGAGGTTCGCCCTCCGCACGCTCTCGGATGTACCCTGTGGCATCTACGCCCCTTTGGCCCGTTATGTTGGTCGCGCAAACAATTTAGCGCATTTCTGTCTTGAGGCTGCGCCGAATCAGCGCTGACCGCTAGACATCGGCAGAGCTATGGAATATGTTTGGGGGTACAACAATCACTCAACGAATGAGGGAAACCATGTACCCAGTACCTACCCCTGCAGACAAATTCACCTTCGGCCTCTGGACGGTCAACTACCTGGGCGTCGATCCTTTCGGCGGCCCGACCCGCAACGCCTTCGACGTTGTGAAAGTTGTCGAGAAGCTGGCTGAGTATGGCGCCTATGGCCTGACCTTCCATGACGACGACCTGTTCGGATTCGGCCCCACCGAAGAGGCCCGCCGCACGCAGATCGACCGGCTCAAGCAGGCGATGGCGGCGACCGGCGTCAAGGTGCCGATGATCACCACCAACCTGTTCAGCGCCCCAGTGTTCAAGGACGGCGGATTCACCTCCAACGACCGGGCGGTGCGCCGCTACTCGCTGCGCAAAGTGCTGCGCAACATCGACCTCGCCGCCGAGCTGGGCGCGGAGACCTTCGTCATGTGGGGTGGCCGCGAAGGCGCCGAATACGACTCCGCCAAGGATATCCGGGCGGCGCTGGAGCGCTACCGCGAAGCGGTCAACATGCTGGCCGAATATGTCACCGACAAGGGCTACGGCATCCGCTTCGCCATCGAGCCGAAGCCGAACGAGCCGCGCGGCGACATCCTGCTGCCGACCGTCGGCCATGCGCTCGCCTTCATCTCCTCGCTAGAGCGTTCCGAGCTGTTCGGCCTCAATCCGGAAGTCGGCCACGAGCAGATGGCTGGGCTGAACTTCGCCGCCGGAGTCGCGCAGGCGCTCTACCACGGCAAGCTTTTCCACATCGACCTGAACGGGCAGCGCGGCATCAAATTCGACCAAGACCTGGTTTTCGCCCACGGCGACCTCTACAACGCTTTCGCGCTGGTTGACCTGCTGGAAAACGGCGGCCCGAACGGCGGCCCGGCCTACGCAGGCCCCCGGCACTTCGATTACAAGCCGTCCCGCACCGAAGACGAGGCTGGCGTCTGGGATTCCGTGCAAGCCAATATGCGCAACTACCTGTTGCTCAAGGACCGGGCCAAGGCATTCCGCGCCGATCCGGAAGTGCAGCAGGCGTTGGCCGAAGCCAAGGTCGCCGAATTGGGCGTCCCGACCCTCAATCCGGGCGAAGGCTATGCCGAATTGCTGACCGACCGTTCCGCCTGGGAAGACTTCGACCCCAGCGTCTATCTGCACGGCAAGGGATTCGGCTTTGTGAAGCTGCAGCAATTGGCTACTGAGCACCTACTCGGCGCCCGATAGTCTGCATTACACTTCCGCTATGTCTAAAGTCATTGGGATCGATACCTCGACCCAAAGCTGCAAGGCTGTGCTGCGCGACGCCGAGAGCGGGGAACTCCTCGCCTCGGCCAGCGCCAGCCATCCGGATGGGACCGAAGTCGATCCCGCAGCTTGGTGGGTCGCGTTGCAAGATGTGCTAGCCCAAATCGGCGGCACTGAAAACGCCGATGCTATCGCTGTCGGTGGACAGCAGCACGGCATGGTGGCCCTCGACGACCAGGGCCGCGTCATCCGTGATGCGCTGTTGTGGAACGACACCCGTTCGGCAAAGGCCGCCGCAGATTTGCTGGCCGAAGTCGGCGCTGAGAGCTACGCGGAACGCACCGGTCTGGTCCCGGTGGCCTCCTTCACGGCGACGAAATTGCGCTGGCTGCGCGACAACGAGCCGGAGAACGCAGCACGGGTCGCAGCAGTCGCACTGCCGCATGATTGGCTGACTTGGCGGCTGCGCGGCTACGGCCCGCTCGGCGAGTCAGCGCATGGGCCGAAGCTGGAAGAGCTGGTCACCGACCGCTCCGACGCTTCGGGGACGGCGTATTGGTCGCCATCGACCAACGATTACGACCGCGAGCTGCTGGTGTTGGCCCTCGGCCATGACGCGATTCTGCCCAGGTTGCTCGGACCGAGCGAATCGGTCCCGGCAGACGGGTTCATCGTGGGCGCGGGCGCTGGGGACAATGCCGCTTCCGGGCTGGGCCTGGACGCCCATCCCGGAGACGTGGTCGTCTCTTTGGGTACGTCGGGCACCGTCTTCGCCGCCACCGACCACCGCACCAAGGAAATCACCGGCACAGTTTGCGGCTTCGCGGATGCCACCGGTGGCTATCTGCCGCTGGTTTGCACCTACAACGCCGCCCGCATCCTGGACGCGATGGTCCGGGTGCTCGGAGTCGACCACGGCGAATTGGGCCGACTTGCCCTGGCTGCCCGCCCAGGCGCTGGCGGGGTGGTTTTGGTGCCTTACTTCGAGGGCGAGCGCACTCCGAATCTGCCCGACGCCACCGCTTCGCTCTCGGGGCTGTCGCTGGCGAACACCAACCGGGAGAATTTCGCCCGGGCAGCGGTGGAAGGGATGCTCTGCGGCCTGGCCGACGGGCTGGAGGCGATCCGTGAACTGGGCGTGGAGGCCAAGCGGGTGTTGATCATCGGCGGCGCGGCGGCCAATCCGGCGGTGCAGCAGATCGCGGCGCAAGTCTTCGACGTGCCGGTGGTCATCCCCGAACCAGGCGAATACGTGGCCAACGGCGCTGCCCGCCAAGCCGCGTGGGCGCTCACCGGGAAACGGCCCACCTGGCCGGTCGATCTGATCGCCGCGCTAGACCCGGACCCGCAAGCGGTGATCCGCCAGCAGTATCGCGCGGCGGCGGATCGGGTTGCGGAGCAATACGCGCCCGGCGCCAAGTAGCCTGGCTAGACGGTTGGCTCCCCGGTGCGCCCAAGCGGCGTAACTGGGGAGCCAACCGTTTGCCGTTGCCGCAATTGGGCCGGCGGTGCCGCTGGCGGCAAAGCCTTTGGCCGGGCCTGCCGCTATTTGGTGCTTTCGCGGGCCAGATAGGCGGCCCCGATGATGCCAGCGCGGTTGCGCAGCTTCGCAGGCACCACCGGAGATTTCAGCATCAGTTTGGGCAAGAATTTATTAGAGCTGCGCGAGATTCCGCCGCCCACGACGATCAAATCCGGCCAGAGCAATTCCTCGACGTAGGAGTAGTAGCGCTGTAGCCGGGGAATGTACTCGGCGTAGCTCAGCCCCTCTTTGGTCTTGGCCCCGGCTGAGGCGCGATGTTCGGCTGGGATTCCGGCTATCTCCAAGTGTCCAAGCTCGAAATTGGGGACCAGTACCCCACGGTAGATGATCGCCGAGCCGATTCCGGTGCCCAGGGTGCTCATCAACACCAAGCCGTCGCAGTCTTTCGCCGCGCCGTACCGCGCCTCGGCGATGCCCGCCGCGTCCGCGTCGTTTACGATGACGACCCGCCGCCCAAGTTTCTTGGCGAAGATCGTCTCGGCGTCCGCGTCGATCCAAGATTTGTCGATATTCGCCGCCGACCGGGTGTGCCCGTGGGTGACCACAGCGGGCAGCGTTATCCCAATCGGGCTGTCGGGGTCGAGCTGGTCTGCGCAACTGTTCACAATCCTGGCGACCACCTGGGCCACCTTTGCCGGAGTGGATTTCTCCGGAGTCGGTATCCGCAACCGGTCAGAGGCGAAATCGCCGATGGAAAGATCGACAAGCGCGCCTTTGATGCCTGATCCGCCGATGTCGATGCCTAGGAAGTGATTAGTCATGGAGGATAGCGTAGCCAAAGACAGGCCGACAGGGAACGCTAGACTCATGCACATGGCAAATTGGTTGGTTACCGGCGGCGCCGGCTATATCGGGGCGCATGTGGTCAGGGCTTTTCAGGCCGAGGGGATTACCCCGGTGGTTTTAGACAATTTCTCCACCGGCTTGCGGCAATTCGTCCCGGAACAGGTGGCCTGCGTGGCTGGCGACATCCGCGACCAAGAATTGGTCACCACAACGCTCATCGACCATGACTGCGTTGGCGTGGTCCACGTCGCGGGCTTCAAATACGCCGGGGTGTCGGTGCGCGAGCCGCTGGCGACTTATTCCAACAATGTGACCGGGCTGGCCAGCGTGCTGGCCGCTATGGACCAAGCCGGGGTGCGGCAGTTGGTCTTCTCTTCCTCAGCTTCGGTCTATGGCACTCCGAAGCAGGAATTGGTGACCGAAGACGCCCCGAACAATCCCGAATCCCCCTACGGCGAATCCAAACTCATCGGTGAGTGGATGGTCAAAGACCTGATGCGGGCCAGGGCCGATTTCCGGGGGGTTAACCTGCGTTACTTCAACGTGGTTGGCTCGGGCACGAACGAGGTTTACGACGTCAGCCCGCATAACCTTTTCCCGCTGGTCTGCGCGGCGCTTACCCAAGGGCAGACCCCGACGATCTGCGGCGACGACTACGACACCCCCGATGGCACCTGCGTCCGCGATTACGTGCATGTGGCCGATTTGGCGATCTCGCATGTGGCGGCGGCGAAGGCGCTGGCGGCGGGCAAAGAATTGCTGCTGGCCTACAACCTCGGCTCGGGAACGGGCTTGAGCGTGCGGCAGATCATGGACGCCTTCGGCAAAGCCTCCGGAATCGACTTCACCCCGCAAATCGCCCCGCGCAGGCCGGGAGACCCGGCGCGGATCGTCGCCGACGGCACCCCGGCCCAAGCGGACTTGAACTGGAAAATGCGCCACAGCGTGGACGATATGGTCGCCTCAGCCTGGGAAGCCTGGAACAAATCCCGCGAACGGCCCTGACCGGCCCGCAGCCGCCCCTGGCCAGCCCAATGGGTGTTAGTCCAGGCCCAAGGCTTTCGGCAGCACTGACATGGGCAGCGAGCCGAGTTCGAGCGCCTGGGTGTGGAAGGTTTTGAGGTCGAAATCGGCAAGCTGCGCCTGCGCGGACTGGGCGCGCAGCTGCTCCCACAGCCTTTGGCCGATCTTGTAGGAGGGCGCCTGCCCCGGCCAGCCCAGATAGCGGGTCAGCTCGAAACGGTTGAATTCCGGCGCGGCGTGTACGTTGTCGCACATCAGCTGCCAGGCCTTTTCGGCGTCCCAGATTCCGCCGCCGTAGCGCGCGGGGGCGGGCTTGCCCAGGTGTACGCCGATGTCGAGCACCACGCGGGTGGCCCGCAAGCGCTGGCCGTCCACCATGCCCAGCCGGTCTCCGGGGTCTTCCAAGAAGCCGAATTCCTCCATCAGCCGCTCGGCGTAGAGCGCCCAGCCCTCGCCGTGCCCGGAGTAGAAGCCGCCCATCCGGCGCCAATCGTTCAACTGCTGGCGGCAATATGTCGACATGCCGACTTGCAAATGGTGTCCGGGGACGCCCTCGTGGTAGACGGTCGTCTTCTCCCGCCAGGTGTTGAATTCCTCGACCCCCGGCGGCACCGACCACCACATCCGGCCTGGCCGGGAGAAATCGTCGCTGGGGCTGGTGTAATAGATGCCGCCGTTGTTGGTGGGCGCGATCATCGCCTCAATCGTCTTCAGCGCGTCGGGAATGTCGAAATACTTCCCGTTCAGCGCCGCTATCGCCCCATCGGCGGTGCGCTGCATCCACTCTTGCAGCGCGGCAGTCCCATAAAGTTTGCGGCTCTTGTCGGTGTCCAACACTTCGATGGCCGCTTCTACGCTCGCCCCTGGCCCGGCGATCAGGGCCGCGATCGACTCCTGTTCCGCAGTCATCTTGGCCAGCTCTTCCAAACCCCATTCGTAGGTCTCGTCCAAATCGACCTTGGCGCCCACGAAGAGCCTGGAGAAACGCTCGTAGCGCTCCCGGCCCACACCGTCAGCCTGCTTGGCGTGCGGCGCCAACTCGGTGGAGAGGAAGCTTTCCAGCCTGCCGTACGCGGACGCCGAGGCTTGGGCGGCCCGTTCCAGATCGGCTGCCAGCGCCGGGGGAAGATCGGCGCGGTCCTTGCCCTGGGCTGCCAAGCCCACGAAGAAGGACGCCTGGGGATCGGCCAGCTCGCCAGCTTGCTTGATCCCCTCGTCCACCTGCAGCGCTGCCGGGGTCAGCCCCCGCCCGATGCCGATGCGCAAAGTGGTGATGTAGCCGTCGATGGCGTCGGCCACCTTGGTCATCCGGGCGGCCAGCGTGGCCCAGTCCGCAACACTGCCGGTGGGCATGATGTCGAAGACGTCGCGCACATTCTGCAGCGGGGAGGCGATGTTGTTGAGCGCGGCGAAGCGTTCTCCGGCCGCGTACAGCTCGCCTTCCAAGCCGAGGCTGTATTCCAGGGCAGCGAGCGTCACCTCGTCCACGGCGTCGGCGCAGGGCGTGGCGCGGAAGGTCTGCAACCACTTGGCCCGATGCGCCTCGCGGGCGTCGTGGCCATCGGGGGAGTAGTCGGTCATCTGCGCGTCGAACCCGCTCACCCCAAGCGCTGTGGCTGATAGCGGATCGAGTTCGGAGGATTGTCGCAGGTATTGGTTGGCTAGGGAATCCAACTGCGAATCGGTACGTTTGCTCACCCAGACGAGCTTAGTCGCTATGGAGCCGGATGCCAGTCTTTCTTTGTGAAATGCCGCGATGTGGCGGGCAGCGAAAAAGCTTTTCAGATGCCCGATAGGGCGCTTGGAGCCAATAACAGCTAGGCTATGTGGTGGTTCAGCCGCGCTGGAGGCTGACATTACGCAGGAGTTGAGGATCATGCCGGTCGGTCGGGTTCGCTACTACGACGCCGAAAAGGGCTTTGGGTTTTTGAGCAAGGATGAGGGCGGCGAAGATGTCTTCGTGCGCGCTTCGGCGCTGCCCGCAGGGGTGACAACACTCAAGCGGGGCCAGAAGGTTGAATTCGGAGTGGTAGACGGTAAGAAGGGCGAGCAGGCGCTGTCGGTGCGGATTCTAGACACGCCGCCGTCACTGTCGAAGGCTCAGCGCAAGCAGCCGGAGACGATGGTGCTCATCATCGAAGACTTGATAAAGATGCTGGACGGGCTGAGCAACGGCTATCGCCGGGGGCGCCATCCGGAAGCTCGGCAGGCAGAGAAGACAGCAACGGTCTTGCGTGCGCTGGCAGACGAATTGGAGCTATAGGTGGCTGTGATCACTCTCGACCAAGCCTGTGCTGAGGCGGTGGATTTGGCGCAGGCCGCCGCTGTGCGGCGCAGCGGCGTCTTCGGAGTGGGCGAGCATCTCGGCGTCGAGCCGGAAGATTTGCGCGTCGCAACCCACTACTTCGCCTGCACCCATCCCGGCTATCCGGGCTGGCGCTGGTCGGTGACCGTGGCCAGGGCCTCGCGGGCAAGGGTGGTCACTGTCTCCGAGGTGCTGATGGTGCCTGGCGAGGGCGCTCTGCTCTCTCCGCCTTGGGTGCCCTGGGCGCAGCGGGTGACGGCCAAGGACATCATTCCGGGATCGATCCTCCCCACCAGCGAAGACGACACCAGGCTGGTGCCCGGACACCTGGTCGCCGAGACGGCGCAGCTGGACCAGGACGAATGGGCGCAGGTGCGCTGGGTGGCTGCCGAACTCGGGCTTGGCCGGGACCGGGTGCTGAGCATCGAAGGGCGCGACGAGGCCGCAGACCGCTGGCTCCAGGGAACGGGCGGGCCGGATAACGAGATGACCCACCAGGCGCCGGGGCAGTGCGAGACCTGTGGATTCATGGTCCCGCTGGCCGGGGCGCTCGGCAGGCTTTTCGGGGCCTGCGCGAACGAATTCTCCCCCCAGGACGGGGAAGTCGTCAGCCGCGACCACGGCTGCGGCGGGCACTCCGACATCACCAGCCCCAGGCGCGGGGTGAAGCTCGGCGTTCCGATCTGGGACACGATTTCGGTGGACCCGACCCTCTTCGACTAGATCCAAACTCTGAGCGGCCACCGCTGCCAGCTGGAACCCGCTACCCTTTACAGCTATGGACGTGCTCGTCATAAATGGCCCGAATCTCAACGCGCTTGGGCAGCGCGAGCCGGAGATTTACGGCGCGGCCACATTGGCCGACATCGAAGTGAATCTGGCCGCCCAGGGGGCCGCCGCCGGTCTGGAAGTAGACACTTTTCAGAGCAACCACGAGGGTGAGATCATCGACCGGCTCTATCAGGCGCGGCAAGAAGGCGCCAAATTCGTCATCATCAATCCGGGGGCTTTGACGCATACCTCGGTGGCGCTGCGCGATGCTTTCGCCGCCGTGCAAATTCCCTTCGTGGAAATTCACATCTCGAATATCCACGCCCGCGAAGAATTTCGCCATCACTCCTATCTGGCTGACTTGGCCGTCGCGGTGATGGCCGGTTTCGGCGGGTATGGCTACACAATGGCATTGGATTTCCTCATCAACCGCTTGGAGATTTGGAGCTGAGCAATGAAGATCACACATTTGGGGCACGCCGCCGTATTGCTGGAAGCCGCCGAGCGGCGAATACTTTTCGATCCGGGCAATTTCTCCACCGCCTGGCACTCGGTGGACGGTCTGGACGCCATCTTCGTCACCCACAAGCATCTAGACCACATCGATCCAGCACACCTGCCCGCGCTGCTCGCCGCGAATCCGCAAGCCAAGCTGTATGTGGAGCCGGAGGTGGACCAAGCCTATGATCTGCCCACCGCCATCGTCTTGGATCCAGACACCAG
>JAIRXX010000361.1 GCA_031268065.1 Propionibacteriaceae bacterium | reverse complement strand
AAATGGGCCAGGACATGACCAAGCAGCAGATCATTGCGGGCTATCTCAACACCGTCTACTTCGGCAGGGGCGCGTACGGCATCGAAGCGGCCTCGCAGGCTTTCTTCACAGACAAGAAGGGACGCCCGCGCCCGCAGAGCGATCTAACCCTGTCCGAGGCGGTGGCCCTCACCTGCATCATCAACAACCCCTCCCTGCTAGATCCGAGCAAGGGCGAGAAGGACGCCGCCGACCTGCTGGAGCGCTACCAATACACCCTCAACGGCCTAGTCGAGATGAACAAAGCGGGAACCTTGGTGGGGATGACTTTCACTGAGGCTGACCGTGCGGAGATTTACAGCCAGCTTCCGGAGTCGATTTTGGACAAGCCGAAGACTGATTCCAAGCTGGGCGGGCCGAAGGGTTTCTTGCTCAACATGGTTGAGAATGAGTTGAAGGCGGCGGGTTACTCCGAGGAGCAGATTCGCGGGGGTGGGTTGCGGGTGGTGACCACCTTCGATCAGAAAGCCCAGGCCGCCGCTGTTAAGGCGGTGCAGCAGCAGACCGAGGCTATGGCTGGCGGTTCCAAGAAGAAAGCCGCCGACCTGCATGGGGCGCTGGCTTCCATCGACAACGAGACTGGCGGCGTGCTCGCCCTGTATGGCGGCCCGGACTTCGTGAAGAATTCCCGCAACTGGGCGACGACCCCCCGCCCAGTCGGATCGACGTTCAAGCCATACGCGCTCACCGCCGCGCTGCGCAACGGTATAACGCTGCAAGACAAATTCAACGGCAATTCCTTCACCCCGCCTGGGGCGAAGACGGCGGTGCGCAACGCCGGGAATGCGCGATACGGCCAGATCACCCTGCAGCAGGCGACCACCAAATCGGTGAACTCTGCCTATGTCGATCTGGTCCTGCACATTCCCGACGGCCCCGCCGAAGTGATTACGGCGGCCAACGACGCCGGAGTCCCGAACGGGCCAGGCTGGGCTGAGAATGCCAATATCGCCCTCGGCAGCGGTGAGATCAGCCCGGTGAATCAGGCGTTGGGCTATTCCACCTTCGCCAACGGTGGCCAGCAGCACACCGCGCAGGGGGTCAAGGAAGTGCAGGACTCCCAGGGAAACGTGATCTACACCGGTCCTGAAGAGAGCACGCAGGCCATAGAGGAAGATGTGGCGGGAGACGTCGCCTATGTGTTGAGCCGGGTGGCCAGCGACGGCACCGGCTACCGTGCCGCCCAACTCGGCTATCCGGTGGCCGGGAAAACTGGCACCTACTACAACTCGGAAAAGCGGTCCACCCAGGCGATCTGGTTCGTCGGCTTCACCCGGCAGGTCACCACTTCGGTGATGTTCGTCAAAGGCGATGCCGGGACCAGCGATTTGAGCAATATTTTCGGCTCGGGATATCCCGCGCTGACCTGGCTGGACTATATGCGGGTGGCGATGGATGGGAAGGAGAAGATTTCCTTCGACCCGCCGACCCGGCGCATCTCCACCATGAAGCCAGAGCCGAAGCCGGAGAAGGAGAAATCAGCCGAGCCTGATCCCGATCTTGAGCCAGTCCCCGACGAGAGTCCAGCGGTGGACGAACCGGAAGAATCAAGCCCCGATCCCGCCGAGCCTCCCCCCACGCACCGCCCAAGCAGTCCGGACGCATCCCCAGAGCCATCGGGCTGAGTTCGGCTGAAGTCCGCCAATCGGCGGTTTTTCCCGTTGGCGGGTGGCGGGTTCAACCGACGGGGATATGCCTTTGCCCTTGGCTTGCCTGATGGGCGCGGTACGCTGGCTGGCATGAAGACCGGCGTGCGAGTGGTGATTGGGGCATGGGCCACCAGCAGGGCAATGCTGGTGTTGATCGCCGTGATTGCCGTTCAAACGCAAGGCAAGAGCTTGGACGAAGTGCTCGGCAACTGGGATGTGCAGCATTTCTTGGCCATCGCCAACAATGGCTATGCCGTGGAGAATGACATCGCCTTCTTTCCCGGTTGGCCGTTGCTGCTGAAGGCGATTTCGCTGACTGGCCTGCCGGTGATCATCACCGGCGCGGTTCTGTCCGCTGGGCTGTCACTGGCTGCCGTCGCCGCGCTCTACCGGATGGGCGGCTGGGGTGCCGCTGTGGCTTGGATTCTCGCCCCGGTGGGCGTTTTCACGCTGGCCCCCTACACCGAGTCGTTGTTCTGCGCGGCTGCTTTCTGGGCGTGGGAGCGGGCCGGAGCCAAACGTTGGGGGCAGGCGGCGGCGTTGGCTGCGGTGGCGGCGAGCGTGCGGGTGTCGGGGTTGTTTTTATTTGGCGCGTTGGTGATCCTTGCCCTCACCCAAACTCTCGCCATCGATGACCGCCTGGAGCGCTGGATCGCCCGCTGGAAGCATGTCGCCTGGATGCTCATCCCGCTCGGGGTGATCCTCGCCTATGCCTGCTTCCTCTATCTGGAGCGGGGTAGCTGGTCTGCCTGGTTCGACGCTCAGTCGGCGGGGTGGAATCGGGAGTTTACCTGGCCCTGGGACTGCCTGCAGCACACGTTCGCCGCCGCCGCGCCCGGCGCCTACCCGGACTTTCCGGAATGGCCGTGGATGTTCCGCGGGGAACTCGTCTCCTTCGCGGTCGGACTGATCGTCACCGCGATCTGCCTGGCGCGGAAGAAGCTGGCCGAGGCGAGCTGGATCGGCGTGCAACTCCTCGCTTTCGCAACGTCTTACTGGCTGTTGTCGGTGAATCGCGCCGTGCTGCTCTGGTTCCCGCTCTGGACCGAAGTCGGGAGGCTGGCCAACGTGCGCTCCACGCCCGCCCGCCTCGGGGTGATGGCCGCTGGAGCGCTCAGCCTGGGGGCGCAATGGATTTGGGCGTGGTTGTTCTTCGTCGGATCGTGGGCAAGCTGATCAGCCGTCGATGGCCACTAGAGATTAAAACGTCGATGGTGACGGCTAGGCTTTGATTACTTTGATCTGAAAGGACGCCAGGTGCAGCGTTGGAGTCGATCTCGGCGAGAGAACCCCCGGTTCAAGCCGATGGTGATCCTGCCCGCGGATTCGCCAGCGCCACCGGAGACGCATGAGATTGAGGCCGCTTGGATACTTGCCCGTCATTTCAATACGGTTATCGAGTTCTTGCGGCCTGTGGGTGGGTACAAGCTCAAG
>JAIRXX010000360.1 GCA_031268065.1 Propionibacteriaceae bacterium | reverse complement strand
AGCCTTTGCGCACCGCGTCATTTATCGCCCGAACCGACGCTCGTTCAGCCACCAGCAACCCCGGTTCCCCCGGACCGTCAGGTATCAGCGAAGGTTTCAATATCGGCAAACGCCTCACTAGCGCGACCGCTGCCTGATCCCCAGCACGCAACATGACATGACCGACGTCCACGGTCTCAACCGCAACGCCAGCATCAGCCAGGGCAACCCTCCACATGGCCAGAAGTATATGCTAGTTATCCGAAATATTCAGCTAACTAGCATATCGAGGCTTCAGGAGGCGATACCCCACACACAAGCCAACCCGCTGGCACAACTAACTGACACGGAAACTCGCATCAGCGCAGGAAGATTTGCGCTGTGGACAGCCACTCCATTACTTGGGCGGGGAAGAGGCCTAGGCATCCGGTGGCCACCGCGCCGACGGCTATCGGAATCCAGGTGAACATCGAGGCGTCGCCGACGCTTACCCCGACGGCAGGCTCACCGAAGAACATCACCACTATCACCTTGATGTAGAAATACGCCGCCACCAGCGAGAACGCCACCGCAGTCACCGCCAGCCAGCTAAAGCCGCCCGACCAGGCCGCCGCGAAAACCGCCCATTTGCCGATGAAACCGGCGGTCAGCGGGATACCGGCGAAACTGAGCAGCAAGAATGCGAAAACCCCGGCCAGCAACGGATTCTTCCGGCCCAGCCCGGACCAGCTGTCCAGATCGGTGGCCTCGCCAGTGCCGTCGCGCACCACGGTGACGACCGCGAAAGCCGCGATCACCGCGAAGCCGTAGCCGATCAGATAGAACATGATCGACCCGAACGAATTCAACTGCCCATCCGGAACGTCCTGATAGGCCCCGACAACGGCGGTGAGAATGAAACCGGCGTGGGAAACCGCCGAATAGGCCAAGAGCCGCTTGATGTCGGTCTGGGTCAGCGCCAGGATGACGCCGACAGCCATCGTCAGAATCGCCAACACCGCCAGCACCGGCTGCCAGCTCCAACGCTCCCCGCCCAGCGCCACGAAAAAGACCCTGGACAGCCCGGCGACAGCGGCCAACTTGGTGCAGATCGCCATGAAGCCCGTCACCGGGGTGGGCGCGCCGGTGTAGACGTCCGGCACCCACGATTGGAATGGGACCACGCCGACCTTGAACAACACCCCCACCGCCATCAGGCCGATGCCTGCGAGCAGGATGCCCCGGTTCATCGTGGAAGTGCTCAACGACGCGCCAATCTCGCCCAGCTCGAACGCCCCGGAGAAGCCGTACAGCAATGCCAGCCCGAAAAGGAAGAACGCCGACGCGAAGGCGCCGAGCAAGAAATATTTCAACGCCGCCTCCTGGCTGAGCAGACGGCGTTTGCGTGCCATCCCGCTGAGCAGATACAGCGGCAGCGACAAAACTTCCAAAGCGACGAACATCGTCAACAAGTCGTTGGCAGCGGCGAAAACCATCATCCCGGACAAACTGAACAACGCCAACGGGAAGACCTCGGTGTGCTCGCGGCGCTGGGCTATCGCCTGCGCCTCGACGCTCGATCCGGGTACGGCGGAAGCCGCCGCAGCAAATGCGGTGGCGCCGTCGTTGAGGTTGCGTTCGGCAAAGACCATCAGCGCCAGGAAGCAGAAGCCGAGCAGCGCGAACCAGGCCACCTGGGTCGGGCCGTCGAACATGATCGCGCCCATTGCCAGTTTCCCAACGCTGCCGGACTGCACATTCATCACCAGCAGGCCAGCCGCGCAGAGCAGGCCGATTTCGGCCACCACCAGTTGGGCGAAGAAGCGGATCTTGCGCGGCGCGAAGGCCTCGACCAACATGCCGAGACAGGCGGCAGCCAGGACGATCAGCACCGGTGCGAGCTGAAACCACTCAAACGTAGGATCAGTGATTCTCATCACTCGCCTCCCATCTCGGGTACTGGGTCAGCCACGCCGACCACTTGTACGGTGTGTTGCGCAGTTGGCTCGATCACGCTCAGCGCCAGATTGGGGACGAAGCCGAGCAGCAAGATGACCGCGACCAGGAAACCGCCAATCGCCCGTTCCCGCAGGTTCAGATCAGTGGCAACGGCCTCGCGCACCGCCGGGGGCAAAGGCCCGGTCATGGTGCGCTGGTACATGAGCAGGATATAGACCGCCGCCAGCACCGTACCCAGCGCTGAGATGACCGCCACCCAGGGTATCCGCGACCAAGTTCCGGCCATCACCATGAATTCGGACACGAAGCTCGACATGCCCGGCAGCGCCAACGACGACAGGCCAGCCAGCAGCAGGAAGCCAGCCAGCACTGGCGCCACCTTCTGCACGCCGCCATAGCTGGCAACCTTCGCGGAGTTGCCCCGGTTGATCAGGAAGCCAAGCACCAGGAAGAGCGCGGCGGTTGAGAAGCCGTGGTTGACCATGTAGAAGATCGACCCGGACACCCCCACCGAAGTGAAGGTGTAGATGCCCAGCACCATGAAACCGAAGTGGCTGATCGAGGTGTAAGCCACCAACCGCAACAGGTTCTTGGCCCCGATGGCGGCCAGCGCCCCGTAAATGATCGAAATCAGCGCCAGGGTGATCATCGCCGGGGCGACGGCTTGGGATTCCACCGGGAAGATCGCCAGGCAAATCTTGATCATGCCGAAGGTGCCGATTTTGTCCATGACCCCCACCATCAGCACCGACGTGCCCGGAGTCGCCTCCTCGGCGGCGCTCGGCAGCCAGGTGTGTACCGGCACCATCGGCGCTTTGAGGATGAACGCGATCAGGAAGCAGCTCATCAACAGCCAACCAGTGCCGGAATTTCCCGGCAGCGCGGCCAAATCAGAAATCAGATAGCTTGGAGAGCCATTCTGGGCGCTCCACACGTAGACGCCGATCACCGAGACCAGCATGACCAGCCCGCCAGCCAAGCCGAAGAGCAGGAATTTCACCGCCGCATAGCCGCGCCGGGCACCGCCGAAGCCGCCGATCAAGAAGTACATCGGCAACAGGGTGGCCTCGAAGAGCAGATAGAACAGCAGCACGTCTTCGGCCATGAACACGAATAGGCACAGCCCTTCCAGCAACAGCACCAGCCCGGTGAACGCCCGGGGAGACCAGCGTCCGACCCGTTCCGCCACCCCCCACTCAGCGATCAGCACCACCGGGGTCAAGATGGCGGTGAGCAACACCATCACCAGGCCCATTCCGTCCAGATTGAGCGCCCAGTGCGCCCCGAAAGCCGGAATCCACGGCACCTGTTCGGCGAGGTTCATCCCGCCGAGATAGTTGATGGTGACGCTGACGCTGAAAATCAGCGTGGCCAGGGCGAAAAGCAGGCCAGCCGCCTTCGCTTGGCCTTTTGACGTCGGGATACACATCACTAACGCCCCGATGATCGGGGTGAGACCCAAGATTGTCAGCCAAGGCAATGTCATCTCTTATCCTTCCTCAGCCCAGCTGTCCCAAGATCACCAGAACGCCGACTAAGACGGCTCCGGCAGTCATCAACAGCGCGTACGAGCGCACCTGGCCGGTCTGCATCCGGCGTCCCAGCGCAGACAGCTTGGTGAACAGCGTCCCCAACCCGTCCACGCCCCGGTCAATCACCCAGGTGTCGGTTGCCACAGTGGCGTCCGCCACCAGCATGGTCGGCCTGACCACCAAGGCATTGTTGACCGCATCCGCGAACAGGTCGCTGCGTCCGGCGATGGTCAGCGGATTGCTGGAGACCGGCGCCGTCTTCGGCACTGGCCGCCTGCCGAACAGGTACCAGCCCAGCGCCACCCCAGCGGCGACGATGCCCAGCGTGAGCCAACCGACCGGCGTCGGCAGCAACCCCGCCTCGTGGACTTGGGAACCAATCGCCGGGGAAAGCCATCCCTGAATCCACCCGTTCATCAGCAAACCGCCGACAACGCTCAGCGCGGCCAGGATTACCAACGGGACGGTCATCGTCAGCGGCGACTCGTGCGGATGCACGCCGTCGTTCCAACGCTGCTGGCCAAAGTAGGTCATGAACATCAACCGGGTCATGTAGAAAGCCGTCACGCCAGCCCCGAGCATTGCGGCCAGCCCGAAAACCAAGCCGTGCTCGAAAGCCGCCTCGATGATGTGGTCCTTGGAGAAGTAGCCAGCCCAGCCGGGGAAGCCGATGATCGCCAGGTAGCCCATGGCGAAAGTCCAGAAAGTGATCGGGACCATCTTCCGCAGCGCGCCGAAATTGCGCATATTCACATCGTCGCCCATTGCGTGCATCACCGATCCGGCGCCGAGGAACATATTCGCCTTGAAGAAGCCGTGGGTGAGCAGGTGGAAGATGGCGAACGCCCATCCAGCCGGGCCGATGCCCGCCGCCAACATCATGTAGCCGATC
>JAIRXX010000321.1 GCA_031268065.1 Propionibacteriaceae bacterium | reverse complement strand
CGACTAGGCGGGCGTCTTCGGCGCGGCCCAGGTGGTCGAGGAGCATGGCCATACTCAAGATGGTGGCTGTCGGATCGGCCACGCCTTTGCCTGCGATATCCGGGGCGGAGCCGTGGGCTGGCTCGAACATGGACGGGAAAACGCGGTCGGCGTTGATGTTGGCGCTGGCGGACAGGCCGATGCCCCCGGTGATCGCCCCGGCGAGATCGGTGATGATGTCCCCGAAGAGGTTGTCGGTGACGATCACGTCGAAGCGCTGCGGGTCTTGCACCATCGCAATCGTGGCGGCGTCGATGTGCAGGTAGTCGGTGGAGACCTGCGGGTATTCGACGGCCACTTTGTTGAAGGTGCGGTTCCACAGCCCGCCAGCGTTGACCAAGACGTTGTGCTTGTGGATCAGGGTCAGCTTGCCCCGGCGTTTGGCGGCGCGGGCGAAGGCATCTCGGACCACCCGTTCCACGCCGTGGGCGGTGTTCACGCTGAGTTCGTTGGCTATCTCATGCGGGGTGCCCTCGCGGACCACCCCGCCGTTGCCGCAATACAAGCCCTCGGTGCCTTCGCGGACGACCACGAAGTCTATCGGGCCGCGCTCGACCACCCAGGGGGCCAGCGGCGTGCGCACGTCTGGATAGAGCTTGGAGGGGCGCAGATTGACGTACTGGTCGAAACTGAAGCGCAATTTCAGCAGCAGCCCGCGTTCCAGCAGCCCGCTGGGCACCGCCTTCGAGCCCGGAGCGGCCCCCACCGCACCCAGGATGATTGCCTGGCTGGCGGCCAACTGGGCCATTTCGGCTTCGGGGAGCACTTCGCCGGTGCGCTGCCAGCGACTCGCGCCCAGATCGAGGTGGGCGAAGTCGAAGGCGTCGCCAACACATGCGGTGAGCACTTTCAATCCTTCGGCTACGACCTCGGGGCCGATTCCGTCGCCTGCGATGACGCTGATGGTGGGTCTGCTGTTCTGGGTCACCTTGCGAGACTACTACGACTGGGGGGAGCGGCTGGCCTGTTCCCATTTCCGCTGCGGCTGTGCGCGGAGGATGGCGGTCCGCCCTCTCCGCTGCCCGCAAAACGCGGCTGCGTTCGTGACCTGGGGAACAAGCGATAACATTCCCCTATGGCACTGAAATACCCGTTGACCCCCAACCCCGCGCCGAAGACTGCGGAGCAAATCGCCGAGATTCACCGAGACCCCGGTTTTGGAGTCCATTTCACCGACCATATGAGCATCGCCACCTGGAAGAAGGGCGCGGGCTGGGCGGATGACGCCCTGGTGCCCTACGGGCCTTTCCAAATGAGCCCGGCTGCCGCGGTCTTGCACTACGGGCAGGAGATTTTCGAGGGGATGAAGGCCTATCGCTGGGAGGACGGCTCAATCTGGGTTTTCCGGCCAGAGGAGAACGCGCGCCGTTTCAACAGGTCGGCCTTGCGGATCGTCCTCCCCGAAATCCCGGAGGAAGATTTCATCGCCGCTGTGGACCGGTTGGTCGCCCAGGATGCGGCCTGGGTGCCGACAGGCGACGGGGAGCGCAGCCTGTATCTGCGCCCGTTCATGTTTGCCTCCGAGGACTTCCTCGGCGTGCGGGCCACGACCACGGCTACCTTCTGCGTCATCGCGTCCCCGGTCGCCCCGTATTTCGCCGGGGGAGTCAAACCGGTGGACATCTGGGTGACCGACGAATACGCGCGGGCAGGCATCGGCGGCACCGGCGCGGCAAAATGCGGGGGCAACTACGCCGCCTCGCTGCTGCCGCAATACCAGGGCTACCAGCATGGTTGCGACCAGGTGCTCTACATTGAGGCGTCGAATAAGGACCGGGTGGAGGAATTCGGCGGGATGAACCTCTTCATCCTGAAACAGGGCAAACTCATCACCCCGGCGTTGACGGGGACGATTTTGGATGGAATCACCCGGAAATCGGCAATCCAAGTTGCCGCCGATCTGGGGATCGAGACCGAAGAACGGCGGATCACCCCGGATGAATTGTTCAGCGGGGTCCAAGACGGCACGATCACCGAGGCTTTCTCCTGCGGCACCGCCGCTGTCGTCACCCCGGTCAACGCCTTCAAGGACAAACGCGCCAGCTACCAGTTGGCGCAGCCTGCCGGACGGGTCACCATGTCATTGCGTGAGCGGTTGGTGGCCATCCAATACGGGCGTGCCGAAGACGTCCACGGATGGATGCGCCAAGTGGTGTAGCCACCTGGCGCCGATCCCAGGCCAGCGTCTGCCGCCGGGGCTAAGGATGCGTCAAACGGGCGTCGGCGCCTGCGCGTCAGCCCAGGGCGGCTACGGCTGCGTCGTAGTCTGGCTCGCTGCTGATCTTTGCCACCAACTCGGTGTGTGACACTTTGCCCTGCTCGTCGGCGACGACGATGGAGCGGGCGAGCAGGCCGCGCAATGGGCCGTCGATCATGGTGACGCCGAAGTCTTCACCAAAACTGGAGCGGAAGGCGCTGGTGGTGATGACGTTTTCGATGCCTTCGGCCCCGCAGAAACGGCCAAGCGCGAAGGGCAGGTCTTTGGATACGCAGACCACTTTGGTATTCGGCAGGCTGGCGGCGAGTTCGTTGAACTTGCGCACGCTCATCGCGCAGACGCCGGTGTCGATGCTGGGGAAAATGTTAAAAATGACCCGCGATCCGGCCACCGTTTGGTTGCCAACCTGGCTGAGGTCGGCTGCGTCCAAGTTGAAATCGGGCAACTGCCCGCCGACAGTGGGCAAGTTTCCAGCGGTGTGGATGACCTCGCCATTGTGTTCTGTTTGTGCCATGCCTCTTGTTTAGCACAAATCCGCCGCCGCTACGGGGCATCGCGGTGGGCAGTATGGCTTATTTACCCGGCTAGACTATCCGGGTCGATTCACCCTGAGCCAGGCGGTGCGAATGAAGGAATTTCCAGGCGTCTTCCACGTCTATGACACAACATTGCGGGATGGGGCGCAGCAGGAGGGCCTGCGCCTGACCGGGAGCGACAAATTGCGCATCGCCAGGATGCTCGACGAACTCGGCGTTGGGTTCATCGAGGGGGGATGGCCGGGCGCCAATCCGAGCGACACCGCGTTTTTCGCCGCCGCGCACCGCGAATTGGAATTGCGCAACGCGGTGCTCACCGCCTTCGGGTCCACTCGTCGCCCTGGGATGGAAGCGGCGGAAGACCCGCTGGTCCAAGCCCTCGTCGACGCCAACACCGAAGTGGTCTGCATCGTCGCCAAGAGCCACGACGAGCACGTCTTTAGGGCATTGAAGACGACGTTGGAGGAAAACCTGGCGATGGTGCGCGATACGGTCACCCATTTGCGCGGGCAGGGCAAACGGGTTTTCGTGGATTGCGAGCATTACTTTGACGGCTATCGGGCCAATCCCGAATACGCCCTCGCGGTGGTCGCTGAGGCCGCAAACGCCGGGGCTGAGGTGGTGGTGCTCTGCGACACCAACGGCGGGATGCTGCCTGCTTGGGTGGGCGGGATAGTGGCCCAGACCGCGCACGTCGGCGTTAATTTGGGGGTCCACTGCCACAATGACACCGGCTGCGCGGTGGCCAACACCCTGGCCGCCGTAGACGCCGGGGTCGTCCATGTGCAAGGCACTGTGAACGGGCATGGGGAACGCACCGGCAACGCCGATCTGATAACGGTGGCCGCCGACTTGCAGCTCAAATACGCCTGGCCGGTGCTGCCGGAAGGGTCGCTGGCTGACGCGACGCGGGTGGCGCACGGCGTGGCCGGGGTGACCAATGTCGCGGTGAGCGGCAGGCAGCCCTATGTCGGCCTGTCGGCGTTTACCCACAAGGCCGGACTGCACGCCTCGGCGATCAAGGTGGATTCAAACCTCTACCAGCACATCGACCCGGTGCTGGTCGGCAACGACATGCGAATGCTCGTCTCAGACATGGCTGGCCGGGCGAATATCCAGATCAAGGGCGAGGAGCTGGGTTACGACCTGGCTGACCGCGATCTGGCCGCGCGCATCACCGACCGGGTTAAGACAGCCGAGATGGCGGGCTATTCCTACGAGTCCGCAGATGCCTCGTTTGAATTGCTGATCCGGGACGAGCTTGGCCTGAGCCGGGAATTTTTTGAAGTGGTGAGTTGGCGGGTGCTGACCAGCAATGTGGTCTCCGCCGAGGGCGATTCGGAGGCCGTCGTCAAGGTGCGGGTAAACGGCATGGTCGAATCACTGGTTGGAGAGGGGCTTGGGCCGCTGAACGCGCTGGACGTCGCCCTCAGGCGGGCATTGGCGTCCGCCTATCCGAAGGTGAACGATCTGGAATTGATCGACTACCGGGTGCGCATCCTCGACCAGGGGCACGGGACCGACGCCATAGTGCGCACCCTGATCGACACCACAGACGGCGAGCGGACCTGGACCACGGTCGGCGTGGGCACGAATGTGATCGAGGCGAGTTGGGAGGCCTTGCACGAGGCCTACCGCTGGGGCTTGGACGTGCTGCTGGCGCGTTCCGACCGCTGAGCGGCTATCGGTTAAAGGGCGGGGAGTTGTCCGGGCGGCGTTGCCGGAGGGCAACCCGGCGGATGGGAACGCTAGAGTTCAGCTCATGGGAATTAAGGTTTGGCTGCCATTTCGCAGTGTCGCCGAGGCTGAGCGGGCTTTGGGCGGCTTCCCCGAAGGGATAGACGCCGAGTGTTTCTTGGCCGATGGGAACACCCCGGCAAGCGTCGGCGAGGTGCGTTACCTGGTCGCCCCCTATATGAGTTCCAGCAAGGCCGTGATGGCGGCGGCGGACCAGATGGCAAGTCTGGAATGCATCCAATTGCTGTCGGCTGGCTACGAGAGCTTCTTGCGCTACCTGCGCCCGGGCGTATCGCTGTCGAACGCCGCTGGAGTGCATGACGCTGGCACCGCTGAGTTGGCCGTCGGCCTGGCGCTGGTGGCCAACCGCGACCTGGACCGGTACGCGCGGAATATGTCCGATGGCCGCTGGAAGCTCGACTTCGGGATTTCACTGGCGGACAAACGGGTGCTGATCGTCGGCTACGGGAATATCGGCAAGGCCATTGAGCGGCGGGTCGCAGGCTTTGAGGTGGCCTCCATCACCAGGGTTGCCAGCCGCGCCAGAGTCGAGGACGGCAAGGCGGTGCATGGCGTCGAAGAGCTGTGTGAATTGCTGCCGCAGGCTGACGTCGTATTCATCATCTGCCCGCTGACGCCGCAAACAGAGCGTCTTTTCGACAAGAAGGCGTTCCAGAGCATGGCCAAAAGCGCTCTGCTGGTAAATGTGTCGCGGGGCAAGGTGGTTGACACCGCCGATCTGCTGCAGGCGGTGCAGTCCGGGCAGATTCGCGCCGCCCTCGACGTGACTGACCCAGAGCCGTTGCCGCCCGATCATCCGCTCTGGCGGACTCCAGGGGTCTTCATCAGCCCGCACGCTGGCGGGCAGTGCGATGCGATGCACCCGCGTTCGAGGAAATTGATGGCCGAGCAGTTGCGCCGCCTGGCGGCGGGCGCGCCGTTGGCGAATATAGTGGCACAGGGGTGAATGATGCGGATAGCTAGATTTTCCGGCGGTGGCGGTATCGCCTTTGGCGCGGTCGAATTGGCCGAGGACAACGGCGCCAACCCGCAGACCATAGCGGTGTTGAACTCCGATCCGTTGGCCGGACCGGTGAAATACACCGGAGAACGGGTGCTGCTCAGCGAAGTCCGCCTGCTTGCGCCGGTCATCCCGCGTTCCAAAGTGGTCGGCGTTGGGCGGAATTACGCCGCCCACGCGGCGGAGATGGGCAGCCAGCTCCCCAAGGCGCCGGTCCTCTTCCTCAAGCCGAACACTTGCGTGATCGGACCCGGAGAGGCCATCGTCCGCCCCCCGGAG
>JAIRXX010000261.1 GCA_031268065.1 Propionibacteriaceae bacterium | reverse complement strand
GAGTCCACCATCGCCGTCCGCGCGGCCAGAGATTTCCTCTTCGCCACGCCGGATTACGAAGCAGCTGTCAACGGTTTCCGCTGGCCGCAACTCTCCCACTTCAATTTCGCGCTGGAGTGGTTCGACGTCGTAGCCGCCGAGCATCCCGACCGTCCCGCCGTCATCATCGCCGACAGCGAGGGCAGGCAGAGCTGGAGCTACGGCGAGCTGTCCCGCCGTTCCGACCAGGTGGCGAATTGGCTGCGCAAACTCGGCATGAAGGCGGGCGACCACATGATCGTCATGCTGCCCAACACCATCGAATTATGGGAGATCATGCTCGGGCTGCTGAAGATCGGCGGCGTGGCGATACCCACTTCGACCTTGCTTTCACCGGCTGACCTGGCCTTCCGGGCAAAGCGCTCCCGAGCCAAATTTGCCATCGCCCCCAATGCGCTGAAACGGAGATTCCGCGACACCGGACGTACGCTGACCAAGATCGGCATCGGGCCAGTGGCCCCGCCAGGTTGGGTCAATTTCGCCGAATCCACCAAGGCGGGCGACGAATTCTCCCCCACCTCGCTCACCCCGGCCAGCGCCAAGTGTCTGCTCTATTTCACCTCGGGCACCACCTCCCATCCCAAATTGGTCCGCCACACCCAGGTCTCCTACCCAGTCGGCCATCTGTCGACAATGTGGTGGCTGGGCCTGCGCCCCGCAGACATCCACCTGAACATCTCCTCACCAGGTTGGGGGAAGCACGCCTGGAGCAATTTCTTCGCCCCCTTCCTGGCCCAAGCCAGCGTATTCATCTTCAACTACGAACGTTTCGACGCCGCCCAGCTGATGCAAGTCATGGACCAGAACGAGGTGACCACCTTCTGCGCCCCGCCGACGGTCTGGCGGATGCTGATCCAAGCCGATCTGACCCAACTCAAAAAAGCTCCCCGCGAACTTGTCGGAGCGGGTGAACCGCTCAACCCGGAAGTGATAAACCAGGTGCGCAAAGCCTGGGGCGGCACGATCCGGGACGGCTTCGGCCAGACCGAGATGACCTGCGCCATCGGCAACAATCCGGGCGCCAAGGTGAAAGACGGGTCGATGGGACGGCCAATGCCCGGCTATTCGATCAGCCTGCGCGATCCAGCCACCGGAAACGAGGTCCAAGACGAGGGCGAAATCTGCCTCGATCTGGATGCCCACATCCTGGGCCTGGCCACCGGCTACTACCACGACAGCCGGTTGACCGCCGAGGCCTACCGCGACGGCCATTACCACACCGGAGACATAGCCAGGCGCGACGCGGACGGCTATCTGACCTATGTTGGCCGCGCCGATGACGTTTTCAAAGCCTCTGACTACAAGATTTCCCCCTTTGAACTCGAATCGATCCTGCTGGAGCACCCCTACGTCACTGAAGTCGCCATCGTGCCTTCACCCGATCCGGTGCGGTTGGCCGTGCCCAAAGCCTTTGTCCGGCTGCTGGACGATTTGAGCACCACCACCGACGAGGCGGCTAAGGCGATCTTCGACCACGCCCGCGAACGCCTCTCCAGCTACCAGCGGGTGCGCATAGTCGAATTCGTCCAGGAATTGCCCAAGACCATCTCCGGCAAGATTCGCCGGGTGGAATTGCGCGAGCAAGAGGCGCTGCGGGTCGCCAACGGGAATTACGCCCAGCAATACTTGGAGAACGATTTTCGCGGCTAGCCAGCGGCGAGTTCGGCGGCCTCGACCACGTTCTGCAGCAACATCGCCCGTGTCATCGGCCCCACGCCTCCGGGGTTCGGAGTGACCAGGGAGGCGACTTCCCATACGTCTGGCGCCAAATCGCCCTTGGGTTTCCCATCCACCCTGGTGACACCCACGTCAACCAAGACCGCGCCTGGGCGCACCATGTCAGCGGTGACCATCCCAGCCCGGCCAGCGGCGGAAACCACGATGTCGGCGGCCCTGGTGCAGGCGGCAAGGTCGCGGGTGCCGGTGTGGCACTGGATGACGGTCGCGTTCTCGCTGCGCCTGGCCAACAGCACACTCAGCGGCCTGCCCACGGTGACCCCGCGCCCGATCACGCACACCAGCGCCCCATCGAGGCGGACCTGGTAGCGGCGCAGCAATTCCACGATTCCGCGCGGGGTGCAGGGCAGCGGCGCTGGGACGCCCAAGAGCATCCGCCCCAGATTCACCGGAGTCAGCCCGTCGGCGTCCTTGGCCGGGGCGATCAAGGCGAGGATGCGGTTCTCGTCGAGGCCCTTCGGCAACGGGAGTTGCACGATGAATCCAGTGCAGGCCGGGTCCGCGTTGAGCTGGGAAACAGCGGCCTCCACCCGCGCTTGGCTGGCATCGGCGGGCAAATCGACCCGAATCGAGGCCACCCCTATCTCAGCGCAGTCGCGGTGCTTTCCGGCCACGTACAGCTGCGAGCCGGGGTCTGCGCCGACCAGCACCGTTCCCAGGCCCGGAACAATCCCCCGAGTGCGCAATGCGGCGACCCGGAGCGCCAATTCGGCCTTGAGCTGCGCGGCAACCGCTTTGCCATCAATCTTGGCGGCACTCACCTGGACGCCCCCCTCTCAACTTGGATGAACAACCTCGAAGCCCACCACGGGAACGGGCGGGATCGCCGTTGCCATAAAAATACCAGGCCCAAGCATTGACCCTTAGGGTGGGAACGGGCCTGATCGGCTCGTGTGCCGAAACTTGGCAGACGCGGGAATCCCCAGGCCCGCCGCTCAGTGGAAGAAATGCCTGGCTCCGGTGAAGTACATCGTCATCCCGGCAGCTTGGGCAACGGCTATCGTGTCTTGGTCGCGCACCGAGCCGCCAGGCTGGACGATAGCCCGGACCCCGGCATCGATCAAGATTTCCGGGCCGTCGCTGAACGGGAAGAAGGCATCGGATGCCGCCACCGAGCCAGCCGCCCGGTCACCGGCCCGGTTCACCGCCAACCGGCAGGAATCGACCCGGTTGACTTGCCCCATCCCCACTCCGACGCAGGCCCTGTCGCGGGCGAGCAGGATCGCATTCGATTTGACGCAGCGGCAGGCCCGCCAGGCGAAACGCAGATCAGCCAGCGTCTGCTCGTCGGCTGGCTCGCCGCAGACCAACTGCCAATTCCGCCAGTCATCTCCGGGTGCGTCGAGTTGGTCGGCGTCTTGGACCAGCAGCCCGCCGGAGATGGCGCGCAGCTCGCGCCAGCCGTCAGCCTGCTTCCAACCGCGCGGATATTCCCCCACCCGCAGGATGCGCAGATTCTTCTTCTTGGCAAGAATCTGCAACGCTTCCTCCTCAAAATCGGGAGCCAGCACGACTTCGGTGAAGACTTCGGCTATCTGCCGGGCCGCATCCGCGCCCAACGTGCGGTTAGCCGCGACCACCCCGCCGAAAGCCGACACCGGGTCGCAGGCAAGGGCCTTGCGGTGCGCGGCGGCGATGTCCTCCCCGATGGCGATGCCGCAAGGGTTGGCGTGCTTGACGAT
>JAIRXX010000142.1 GCA_031268065.1 Propionibacteriaceae bacterium | reverse complement strand
TGCGAATAAGTTGATAGTAAACTATGCTGTTTATCTGGGTGATAGTAATGTTGAGGTTGATAAAGGCACAATTGATCTGTATCACTCTGAAGACACAGTTAAAGAACTCGGTTATTATGCCAGTTCTGACAGTGATGAAGCTGCCCTTGACGATACGGCACTTGGCAAGTATGGGGCGAAAAAGTTCGGCGATAAAGATGTCACCTTGAAGGTGCTGTTCACCGTCACATTCGACTCGAATGCCACTGACAGCATGAAGTCCGTCAGAGCTTTGGAAGATATCACCATCAGCTTGGAGCAGGTCCGCGACACCGCCGGATACTACACCACGTCTTCTTAGTAGCAGCCAAAGCTTCTCGGCGGGGCGAAGGGGGTAGCTATCGCCCCGCCGAGATTCACCAAAGGCTCTCGGCGGGGAGCGAAAGAGATAGCTGCCGCCCCTTGCCGAGACTGGTCTTAAACCTCGACCACAGCCGCTGGGAACAGCGGTCCTAACTAAAACTTCCCGACGGGGCGCAGGGGTTTTTAACGCCCCGTCGGGACCTCAACTCGCTAGCTTTATGCGGCAAAGCCAATGGCTTAACACCCAAAGGATGGGAAATGATGAAAAATGCTAACAAAGGACGTACCTTCCTGGGCGGATTCCTCTCCGTCTTTGGGACCGGCCTCCTGCTGATATTGGTCGGGCTGGCCATCGCCCTTTCGGTGGTACCGCATCTCGTCAATGGCGCCGCGCTGACCGTGCTGACCGGCTCTATGGAACCAAATCTTTCCCCAGGCGACATGATCGTGGTCGCCGGTGTGGACCCATCCGGCAGCGATGTCCAAGCTGGAGATGTCATCACGTTCATGCCCTACCCCGACGATCCCACCTTGATCACCCACCGGGTGATCGGCAAAGCCATCAGCCCCAGCCAGGGCGTGATCTTCACCACCCAGGGCGATGCCAACGGCGCTCCGGACGAGCCGGTGCTGGCCAAGCAGGTCCGCGGCAAGATGCTCTACAACGTGCCCTATATCGGCTATTTCACCCAATGGGCCTCGGGGCAGTTCCCCTGGCTGGCCGGATTGGGCGGCGCCGCACTGGTCGCCTACGCCGTCTTCGGCATCGTCATCCGCCCGCGCCGCCGCTCGGCCACCGCACCCAGCGCCGAGACAGCTCCGGCAGCGGCGCCTGCCGCTGAGCCGCTGCCCAAGGCCGAGGCTCCGCTGGCTGTATCCGCCGGGCAGGCTCTGGCTGGCGCGACCACGACCCAGCCGCACCCCTTCGTCATGGCCCCGGCTCCGGTGGCAACAGCCGTGCCGCGTCACTTTGAGGTGGCTCCGGCCACCGCGTCTATCGCTGAGCCGCGCCACTTCGTCATGGCTCCGACCGCCGCGTCAACAGCCGTGCCGCGCCGCTTCGAGGTGGCTCCTGCCACCGCGTCAACAGCAGTGCCGCGACACTTTGAGCTGGCCCAGGACATGCTGCCCGCCGCCGCGCCTCGCCGCGCAGCAGCGCCGCGCTACGCCGCTGAACAGTTGGACCACTGGGCAGCACCCAGCGCCGACGTCCCCAATGACAGCTTCTGGATCCCGGCGTCGCCCGCGCAGACTCCAGTCCAGCTGCCAATCTCGGCCTAGCGCCCGCCGAACTCAGGAGCGGTTTTGACTACATTGGCACAACACCTGACGAAGTGGCTTATCGCCGTCGCCACTGCTGTGGCAATGAGTGTGACAGGCATGGCGACCCACGCCCTCGCTGACAGCGAACCGGCTGAACGCTCGAACGGCGAAGCAACCTCGGGCGGCATCGACCATAGCTGGGAAGAGGACTCTTTCTCGCTCGACTGGAGCAACAATCCGCGCCGGGTGGCCCGCGCCGACACCGAATTTCTCGGTTCGCTCACCGCCGTACCCGGCGATTACATCTATCGCACGCTGAATGTCCGCAACTCCGGGCCATCAGCGGCCACCCTGTCGCTGTACTTCCGCGACTGGCAGCTAGCGGCCCCCCGGAACGCGGCCACCAACTGGCTGGTTGAAGAATCCCGGCTGGTTTGGTCGGTGGGCGAAGACATCGGCAAAGTGGACTTCGCCACCGCGTCGGCCAGCGAGGAGCACCTCGCCACCCAGATTAAGTTGGAGCAGGGGGAACAGGTCGCCATTCGGGTGGGTTGGGAATACCCCTACGAATCCACCAAAGCGGTGAGCAGTTACGGAGACACCCAGCAGCTATCTTTCGGGATTCGGCTGTTGTTGAGCGAAGTGCCCGATTCCGGCGTGCCGACGACCCCAGATGTGAAACCGGCGCCGAAACCCAAACCGGGCGGCGGCGGCGACGGGAGTAGCTCGCTGCCCTTCACCGGCACCGGGGCGCTGGCAGTGCTCGGGGCTGCGGCGTTGTTCGCGCTGGCCGGAATGCTGCTCTTGTTGGCCGGGAAGCGGCGGAAAGCAGAAGACGAATCCAAGCTCACTGCTGGGCGTCAACCAGATTGACGAAAATCTCGTCCAGCGTCTTGCCCTGGTGCTCGGCGCGCAACTCGGCGGGCGATCCAGCGGCCACGATGCGGCCAGAGTTGATGAAAGCCAACCGGTTGCAATGGCTGGCCTCGTCCAAGTAATGGGTGGTGACGAAGAGGGTCACCCCTTTGGAGGCTAGACGGTAGAGCAGGCTCCAGAATTGCCTGCGGGCGACCGGATCGACCCCCGAGGTCGGCTCGTCTAGGAAGATCAGCTCGGGGTTGTGGATCGCGGCGGCGCCCAAAGCCAGCCGCTGCCGCCAGCCGGTGCTCAGATTGCGGGCCAGCTCGTTTTCCCGGCCCTCCAGATCGGCCATCCGCAAAATGTCGCGGCGGCGAAGCTGGAATTGGTCCGCGCTGAGCTGGTAAATCCCGG
>JAIRXX010000119.1 GCA_031268065.1 Propionibacteriaceae bacterium | reverse complement strand
TATAGTTGTCGAATCGAAGGCCCAAACATGGCTCGTGATATAACCGAGCTTCCAAACTTGGAAGCTGAAGCAGGGCGGGTGGCGCCGGTGCGCTCCCGGATGCCCATCTATGTCGATCTGCTGCCTCCCTGCAACAACGCCTGTCCGGCGGGGGAGAACATCCAAGAATGGCTCCGCCTGGTCAAGGCGGGCGAGGAAGAGGCAGCTTGGCGCGAGATCACCAAAAACAACCCGTTCCCGGCAATACATGGCCGAGTTTGCTACCACCCCTGTGAGGTGGCCTGCAACCGGGTCGAGCTGGACGGGGCGGTCTCCATCCACTCGGTGGAGCGCTATCTGGGCGACTTGGCGTTGGATCGGGGATGGGAGTTCACCCCGCCGGAGAATCCCGGCGGCCACAAGGTTTTAATAGTGGGGGCTGGGCCGTCGGGCCTGTCAGCCGCCTACCACCTGGCCAAACTCGGCCACCAGGTGGAAATCCGCGACTCCGCCGAGTTGCCTGGCGGCATGATGCGCTACGGCATCCCGGAGTATCGGTTGCCCAGGGACATTCTCGACGCCGAGATTGACCGGTTGGTCAAACTGGGCGTGCGGATCGTCAACGATTGCACGGTGAAAGATTTATTGGCCGATCAGGCCGAAGGCGGCTTCGAGGCCTGCTTCGTCGCCATCGGCGCACATCTCTCCCGCCGGGTGGACATCCCCAGCCGAGACGCTTCCCGCATGGTCGATGCGGTCTCATTCCTGCGGGATGTTGCTTCCGGCGAACGCCCGGTAATAGGCCGCAAGGTGGCCGTTTACGGTGGCGGCAATACGGCTATGGACGCCGCCCGCGTCGCCCGCCGACTGGGCGCCGAGGAATCGATCATTCTCTACCGCCGCACCAGGGAACAGATGCCGGCGCACGCCGAAGAATTTGAATCGGCTGAGCGCGAGGGCGTCACGATGAACTGGCTGCGCACCATCAAACGGGTGGACGCCGACGATCTGACCGTTGAGGTCATGGAGTTGGACGAGAAGGGCAACGCGGTCGGCACTGGAAGGTTCGAGCAGCTGGAAGCAGACACGGTCATCCTCGCCTTGGGCCAGGAGACCGATTCAAACTTCTTGCGGCGGATTCCAGGTATGCAATTTGAGCGGGACGTGGTGCAAGTCGATCCGCAAACCCTGATGACCGGCGTTCCCGGCATCTTCGCCGGTGGCGATGCCGTGCCGTCTGAGCGCACGGTGACCGTCGGCGTCGGCCACGGCAAACGCGCCGCCGCCAATATCGACGCCTGGCTGCGGCACGCCTACGCCAACAAACGCCCGAAACACTCGCTAGCCGAATTCGACAAATTGCACCTCTGGTATTTCGGCGATGCGCGCCGGACCAACCAGCCGGAGCTGGAGCCGAGCGAGCGCGTCTCCGATTTTGATGAGATTGTCGGCGGGCTGAGCGACAGCCAAGCCCACCGGGAAGCCAGCCGTTGCCTGTCCTGCGGCAATTGCTTTGAGTGCGACGGTTGCCTGGGTTCGTGCCCGGAGGCGGCGGTGTTGAAGCTCGGAAAGGGGCTGCGCTACCGCTTCGACTACGAGAGATGCACTGGATGTGCCACCTGCTACGAGCAGTGCCCGGTACATGCGATCGAGATGGTCAAGGAGGCGTGACATGGCTGCGAAAATGATTGACGGCAACGAAGCGGCTGCGTCGGCGGCCTACCGGCTGAACGAATTGTGCAGCATCTATCCGATCACACCGAGTTCCACGATGGCCGAATTGGCCGACGAGTGGGCCTCGCAAGGTCAGCGGAACATTTACGGCGGCATCCCGACTGTGATCGAGATGCAGTCTGAGGGCGGCGCCGCCGGAGCGTTGCATGGCGCGCTGCAGGGGGGTGCGCTCAGCACCACCTTCACCGCCTCCCAGGGTTTGCTGCTGATGATCCCGAAGATGTACAAGATCGCCGGTGAGCTAACGTCGTCGGTGATCCATGTGGCTGCCCGTTCGCTGGCCGCCCAGGGATTGAGCATCTACGGCGACCACCAAGACGTGATGGCGGTGCGGCAGACCGGTTTCGCCATGCTCGCTTCGGCTTCGGTGCAGGAAGCGCACGACATGGCCGCCATCTCCCAGTTGGCCACGCTGGAATCCCGGATACCCTTCGTCCATTTCTTCGACGGCTTCCGGACCAGCCACGAGGTCAATTCCGCCGAATTGCTGAGTGATGGGCAATTGCTCGAATTGGTGCCGACTGAATTGGTCCGCCAGCACCGGATGCGGGCGCTTTCCCCAGAGCACCCCTATATCCGGGGTACGGCGCAGAATCCGGACACCTACTTCCAGTCGCGGGAAACGGTCAACCCCTTCTACGCGGCGGTGCCCGGCATCGTCAAAGCGGCGATGTCCCGCTTCGCTGAGATTGCCGGACGCGGCTACGACATCGTTGAATACCACGGCGCCCCGGATGCTGACCGGGTGGTCGTGGTAATGGCCTCTGGCGCCCAGACCGTGCAATCCACCGTTGACTACCTGGTCGGCAAGGGGGAGAAAGTGGGGATGGTCCAGCTTCGGCTCTATCGCCCGTTCCCCACTGCGGAATTGCTGGCCGCGCTCCCGGAGACTGCCGCCAAAGTTGCGGTGCTTGACCGGACGAAAGAGCCGGGTTCCGCCGGGGAGCCGTTGTTCCTAGATGTCAGCTCCGCCTTGGGCGAAGCGGTGGCGCGTGGGCAGCGCGGCAGGTTGCCGCTGCTGATCGGTGGCCGCTACGGGCTTTCGAGCAAGGAATTCACTCCGGGAATGGCGGCTGGCGTCTTTGCCGAATTGGCGCTGGATGCGCCGCGTCCGCGTTTCACCGTCGGGATCAACGACGACGTGACGCTGACTTCGCTGCCCCACGATTCCCAACTCGACATCGAAGACCCGCAGACATTGCGGGCGGTCTTCTACGGCATGGGTTCCGACGGCACCGTTGGCGCGAATAAAAACACCATCAAGATCATCGGTTCGCTGCCGGATACCTTCGCCCAGGGCTACTTCGTCTATGACTCGAAGAAGTCCGGCTCGCGCACCGTATCGCATCTGCGTTTCGGACCCAGCCCGATCCAGGCCCCGTATCTGATCAACAAGGCTGGATTCATCGGCTGCCATCATTGGTCCATCCTGGAACGGGTGGACGTGCTGGAATTCGCCCGCGAAGCCACCGTGCTGCTCATCAACACCCCGCATTCCAAGGACGAGGTGTTCGCCAAGCTGCCCGAGCCGATGCAGCGCAAAATCATCGACCTCGGCATAGAGCTGTGGGCGGTTGACGCCAATTCGGTGGCCCGCGCCGCCGGAATGGGCAATCGCACCAACACCGTCTTGCAGACCTGTTTCTTCGCCATCTCCAAAGTGATGCCCAGAGACCAGGCGATTGAAGAGGTGAAGAAGTCGATTCGGAAGACCTACGCCCGCAAGGGCGCCGATGTGGTGGCCAAGAACGAGCAGGCTGTTGACGCCTCGGTGGCGGCGCTTTACCAGATTCCGGTGCCCGCCCAGCCGGTCTCCGCAACGCCGATGATCCCGCCGGTTCCCGACGACGCTCCGGAATTCGTCAAGACGGTCACGGCTGCCATGTTGGCCAACACCGCCGACGACTTGCCGGTCAGCGCGTTTCCGGTGGACGGCACTTTCCCGTCCGGCACCACCCGGTACGAGAAGCGGAATATCTCCGACATCATCGCTGAATGGGACTCCAAGGCCTGCATCCAATGCGGCAACTGCGCCTTCGTCTGCCCGCACGCGGTGCTGAGGGCAAAGTACTACAACCAGTCCGCGCTTGAGGGAGCGCCGGAAAGTTTCCAATCGGCGCCGTTGAACGCCGCTGGTTTCCCCGGCTCGCGCTACACCTTGCAGGTTTACGCCGAGGACTGCACCGGCTGCGGCCTGTGCGT
>JAIRXX010000110.1 GCA_031268065.1 Propionibacteriaceae bacterium | reverse complement strand
GGTCAGATACTCGCTGGTCACGCCGAAGCGGCCCGAGGCGACCTGCTTTATCGCTGATCGGCGGGCAGGGTCGTGGAGCCGTTCGGAGTCTTCGCCGCCCTCGCCGGTGTTGGACTTGCCGCCCAGCCGGTTCATGGCTATGGCAAGCGTCTCGTGGGCCTCCCGCGAAATCGAGCCGTAGCTCATCGCCCCGGTGGAGAAACGTTTGACGATGGCGCTGACCGGTTCAACCTCGGCGATGGGTACCGGTGGCCGGTTGGAATTGAATTCAAATAGCCCGCGCAGGGTCATCAGCCGTTTGGACTGGTCGTTAACCCGGTCGGTGTACTGCTTGAAGATGTCGTAGCGCCCGGTGCGGGTGGAATGCTGCAATCTGAAGATGCTTTCAGGGTCGAACAGATGCGGCGGCCCTTCTCGGCGCCACTTGTATTCCCCGCCGCCGTCCAAGCTGCGGTGCGGCAATTTCACCCCGGTGGCCGGATAGGCCAGCGCGTGGCGCTTCGCCACTTCGGCGGCTATCTCGTCCAGCCCGATGCCGCCCACCCGCGAGGGGGTGCCGGTGAAATATTTGTCCACGAATTCCCCGGCCAGGCCCAGCGCCTCGAAGATTTGCGCCCCGGTGTAGGAAGCGATGGTGGATACGCCCATCTTGCTCATCACCTTCAGCACCCCTTTGCCGAAAGCTTTGCGGATATTGCCGACCGCCGTCTCGGGATCGACGCGGACGTAGTATTCCCGGCTGGCCAAATCTTCGGCGGTCTCGAAGCAGAGGTACGGGTTGACCGCCGCCGCGCCGTAGCCGATCAGCAGGGCGACATGATGCACTTCGCGGACGTCTCCGGCCTCCACGATCAACCCCACCTGGGTGCGGGTCTTCTCCCGGACCAGATGGTGGTGGATGGCCGAGGTGAGCAGCAGCGAGGGTATCGGCGCCATGTCGGCATTCGAGTGGCGGTCGGAGAGGATCATCGTGCGGCAGCCGCGCCCTATCGCGGCGGTGACTTCCGCGCAGAGCTGGTCTAGCGCTTCCCGCAGCGCGTCTCCCCCGCCTTCCACCGGATACAGGCCCCGGACGACGTGGGTGTCGTAGGCCGGCATTGTCCCGTCGCGGTTGATCCGGACCAATTTCGCCAATTCGTCGGAGTCGAGGATCGGGTAGTTGATCACGATCTGGCGGCAGGATTCCGGCTGTTGGTCGAGCAGGTTGCCCTCCGGCCCGAAAGTGGCCCGCAGGCTGGTGACCAGCTCCTCCCGGATGGCGTCCAACGGCGGATTGGTGACCTGGGCGAATAGCTCGCTGAAATAGTCGAAGATCATTCGCGGGCGGTCGCTGAGCACCGCCAACGGGGTGTCGTTGCCCATTGAGCCGATCGGTTCCGCCCCGGTGTTGGCCATCGGGGAAATCAGCAGCTTCAATTCCTCGTGGGTGTAGCCGAAGATTTGCTGGCGCCTGACGACAGACGCATGCGAATAGACGACGTGCTGGCGCTCGGGGAGGTCTTCCAAATCGACCCGCCCGGCCCGCAGCCATTCCTGGTAGGGGTATTGGGTCGCCAGCCGCGACTTGATCTCGTCGTCGTCTATCAGCCGGTGGCTGGCCAGATCGACCAGCAGCATCCGGCCTGGGCGCAGCCGCCCCTTCTGGATGACTTTCTCCGGCGGTATGTCGAGGACTCCCGCTTCGGAGGCGAAAACCACCAAACCGTCATCGGTCACCCAATAGCGGCCTGGGCGCAGGCCGTTTCTGTCGAGCACCGCACCGATCATCGTCCCGTCGGTGAAGGTCACCGACGCCGGACCGTCCCAAGGCTCCATCACCGAGGAATGGAAGGAATAGAACGCCCGCCTGGCCTCGTCCATCTCCTCGTGCTTCTCCCAGGCTTCCGGGATCATCATCAGCACCGCGTGTGGCAGCGGGCGTCCGCCCAGGTGCAGCAATTCCAGCACCTCGTCAAAAGAAGCGGAATCAGAGCCGCCCGGAGTGCAGATCGGGAAGATTCTCTCCAGGTCGCCGGGGATCAGCTCTGTTTTCAGCAGCGCCTCGCGGGCCCGCATCCAGTTGCGGTTCCCCTTGACGGTGTTGATCTCGCCGTTATGGGCGATGTAGCGGTAGGGGTGGGAAAGTTCCCAGCTCGGGAAAGTGTTGGTGGAGAAGCGCGAATGGACCAGGCACATCGCCGAGGCCAGCCGCTCGTCCAGCAAATCGGGGAAGACCTCGGCCAATTGCTGGGTGGTCAACATGCCTTTGTACACCGTCGTGCGGGAGCTAAGCGAAGAGAAGTAGACGTTGACCTCGTTGCGGATGCGCTGCCGCATCGGGTAGACCAGCCGGTCCAGGTCGAGTCCGGTCGCGCCATCGGGGCTGGAGACGAAGATTTGCTCGAAACAGGGCATCACGCCCAATGAAATCGGGCTGAGCGTGGCGGCGTTGGTGGGGACTGAGCGCCATCCGTGGATGATCAGATTCTCTTCGGCGGCGATGAACTCGATATTGCGCTTGGCGGTCGCCCTTTTCACGTTGTCAGTCGGCAGGAAAGCCATCCCCGTCGCGTACCCTCCAGGCTCGGGCAGATCGAAATCCAGCACCTGGCGGAAGAAGGAGTCGGGGACTTGCAGCAACATGCCTGCCCCGTCGCCTGCGGCTGGATCGGCGCCGGTAGCCCCGCGATGGTCCAGGTTGAACAGGGCGGTAAGCCCTTTCTGAACGATGTCATGGCTGGGTTCGCCACTGAGTTGGGCGATGAACGACACCCCGCAGGCATCGTGTTCAAAACTGGGATCGTAAAGACCCTCGGCCGGCCTAGTCATTGTTCCCGTCATAGGCGTTTGCTCCTATCAATCAGCCCTTTGAGTGAAGAAGCGGCACTCCGGGCCACTTCAAAACTACCCGTGGGGTGCGACATTGCTGGTGACGTTTCTGGCGGTGGGCCAGTTGGCTTGCCGAGACCCCTCAGGGATCCGACCTGAGACGTCTGGGAGGCGTTGAATCGTCGTCTTCCGAGTCAAGGCCGGACTCTTCAGCCAGCCTTTCGCCTTGGCTTACTCTATCGCCCGTTTCGGATTCGTCCATACCCGTGGAATCATTTGCGATACGGCGCATGCTGAGCACGGAAGGCTCCCGCCCTGGTTTCATCTTGGCTAGCCAGGCGAAAAGGACGACCCCGGCCAGGCAGATCAGCATCGCCACCGCCTGGTTAAACCGGATCGGGCCGAAGGTGTCGTAGGAGGGGTCTAGGCGGATGCCTTCGGTGAAGATACGCCCGAATCCGTACAGGGCGACATAGGCGGCGATCACCTTCCCGCGCCCCAGCCGGAACTTGCCGTCGATGAACAACAGCACCGCCATCACGAAGAGGTTCCAAAGCGCCTCGTAGGCAAAAGTCGGATGGAAAGTCGAGTATTCCACGTAGCCTGGCACCCGGTGTGCCAGATCGATTTCCAGCCCCCAGGGCAGGTCGGTGGGCAGCCCGTAAAGTTCCTGGTTGAACCAATTGCCGAAACGCCCGATGGCTTGGCCCAGCGCGATGCCGGGGGCCAGCGCGTCAGCGAGGGAAGTGAAGCGGACGCCGGTGCGGCGGCAGCCGATCCAAGCCCCCAAAGCCCCGGCGGAGATCGCCCCGAAGATCGCAATGCCGCCCTCCCAGATGAAGAAGACGCTCCACGGATTGATCCCAGGCCCGAAATAATCCCCCAGATGGGTCAGGATGTGGTAGACCCGCGCTCCGACGATCCCGAAAGGTATGGCGAAGAAGAGCGCGGTCTCGAACGGCTCCAATTCGCCCCC
>JAIRXX010000085.1 GCA_031268065.1 Propionibacteriaceae bacterium | reverse complement strand
CGGCGCCGTCTTGTCTCCCCCTCAGCGCGAGGCGGCGAATTCCGCCGAATCGCGGCGCAACCACCAGGCTGACAGCGGCGGGATTGCGGCTAACCTAAGGGATTACCGACTTACGGCGCTGAACAGCGAATCCCAACGGCGAGCGAGCGAGGAGGCCGCGATGAACGATCAGTATGTGTTGGCGATCGACCAGGGGACGACTAGCACCAGGGCGATTATTTTCGACCACGGCGGCGGGATCGTCGCCGCCGGACAGAAGGAGCATCGGCAGATTTTCCCGCAGGCAGGTTGGGTGGAACACGACGCCGTTGAAATCTGGGCCAACGTGCGCGAGGTTGCGGCGGAGGCCCTGGCCAGAGCCAGCCTGAACCAGGCGAATATCGCCGCAATCGGGGTCACCAACCAGCGGGAGACCACGCTGATCTGGGACCGGGAGACCGGGGAGCCGATCTACAACGCCATCGTCTGGCAAGACACGCGCACCGAACAGATTTGCGCCGAGCTGGCCGCAGGCCACGGCAGGGAGCGCTACCAACCACGGGTCGGGCTGCCGTTGGCCACCTACTTCGCCGGGCCGAAAATACGTTGGCTGCTGGACAACGTTCCCGGCGCCCGCGAAGCCGCCGCCCAGGGCCGGTTGCTCGCCGGGACGATGGACACCTGGGTGATCTGGAATCTCACCGGCGGCCCAGCTGGCGGCGTACATGTGACCGATGTGACCAACGCCTCCCGCACCATGCTGATGGACTTGCGCACCTTGCAATGGGACGCCGAAATCGCCGCCGACATGGGCATCCCGCTGGGGCTGCTGCCGCAAATCAAATCATCCGCCGAATTTTACGGCCAGGGCCGCCCCCAGGGCCTGCTCCGGGGCGTGCCCATCGCCGGGGCGCTGGGAGACCAGCAGGCGGCCACCTTCGGCCAAGCCTGCTTCGAGCCGGGGATGGCCAAAAACACTTACGGAACCGGCTCCTTCATGCTGATGAACACCGGCGCCCAGCCCGTCCCCTCCGCACACGGGCTGCTCACCACCATGTGCTACCAGATCGGGGCCAACGCCCCGCGCTACGCGCTGGAAGGCTCCATCGCCGTCACCGGATCGCTGGTCCAGTGGCTGCGCGACAACTTGGGCCTAGTCGCCTCCGCCGCAGAGGTGGAAGCACTCGCCGAAACTGTCCCCGACAACGGCGGATGCTACTTCGTCCCGGCCTTCTCCGGGCTTTTCGCCCCCTACTGGCGCGCGGACGCGCGGGGGGCGATAGTCGGCCTGACCCGTTTCGTCAACAAAGGGCACCTGGCCAGGGCAACGCTGGAAGCGACCGCCTACCAGACCCGCGAAGTGCTGGACGCGATGGAGGCAGACTCCGGCGTGCGGCTGCGGGGGTTGAAAGTGGACGGCGGGATGACCGCCAACCAGCTGTTGATGCAATTCCAAGCCGACCAGCTCGGCGTTCCGGTGGTGCGCCCAGTCGTGGCCGAGACCACAGCGCTCGGGGCGGCCTACGCCGCCGGAATAGCCGTCGGCTACTGGGCGGGAGAGGAAGACGTGGTGGCGAATTGGGCCGAGGGGAACCGTTGGAATCCACGCGCGGACGCCGCCACCAGGGAAAGGCTCTACCGCGAGTGGAAGAAGGCGGTGACCAAGTCTTTCGACTGGGTGGACTGACGCCGTTTTTCCGCCGCCCACCGGTCGCCGGGTAATCTGGTGGCGAAGCATTTCGGAGGTGACATGAAAAGCCAAGCCGCGTACGTCCCGATCAGCGCCACGACTGGCGAGCCGCGCCGTCCGGCGCTGGCCTGGATAGTGCTGCTGCTCAGCTTCGCCGCGATCACCAGCTTCGCCGTCGCGTTGGGCCGCTCGTACTGGGTCTGCGTCTACGCTTTTAGTCAGGCTAGCCTGCTGACCCGGCTGGTCCCCACCGAATACGGATCACCCTGGCGGGCGCTGCTGGTCGTGGCGCTCACCGCCATCGGGCTGGTCCCGAGCATTGCGGCGGCGATCAGCGGCTTCTACGTCTTCGCCGGTTACCGCTGGGCGCGTGTCGCGGCGATCATCACCTTCGCGCTCTGCGTGCCGGGCGCGTGGTTCATCAGCATCCTCGCCTACCCGGCTATAGCGCTCACCCTGGCTGCGGCGATCCTGGCCTGGCTGCCGCCAGTGGGCAAATATTGCGCGACTTGGAGCTTGCTGCGCAACCGCGCGCCAGCCTTCACCCCGCCAGTGGCCAACGTCCGCTACGGCCCGCTGGAGCGGTACCTGGACGCGCAAACCGACCAGAACGCCGAGCCTCGGCATGCCTGAAGGCCAACGGGTCCGCACAGCCAACGGCGAGCCAGCCCACCAGCGCCGCGCCGGCAGGCCGGAACGTTCGCGGCGGCTCCGCACGCCGTATCCCGGCGACTTCACCGGCATTCCCGAATTGAGCTACGCGCCCATCGCCGACGAGCTGCCCGATCCGGGCGAAGTCGTCTGGACCTGGGTTCCCTACCAGGAGGACCACACCCAAGGTAAGGACCGCCCGGTGCTGGTGGTTGGCAAAGACGGCGACTGGCTGCTTGGCTTGATGCTGACCAGCCAGGACCACGACATCGACCGGGAGCAGGAGAACAGCGAAGGACGTTACTGGGTGGAAATCGGCCCCGGCCCCTGGGACAGGCGGTACCGGATCTCCGAAGCCCGCGTTGACCGGGTTCTCCGCCTGGACGCCGCCGGTGTCCGCCGCATCGGGGGCCGCCTCGCTGAAGACCGCTTCGCCGCCGTTGTCGCGGGAATCCTCCAACACGCCGTTGGCTGAATTTGGCAATACGCCGTTGGCCGAACTGGCCAATCCACCCAGCTTGAACCGGCTCGTGCCAGCCCTGGGGCCGCGAACTCGCCTAAGCGCGGGGCCGGTTTCCCGCTTTGCGGCAGGCCGCATGTTGCGGCTGTCTTGCCACCAAAGTGTCACCGGTCTCCCGAGACACCGCTTGGCGGCAGGCCGTAGGCTGGTTGTTGTGAGCGATGGGGGGCCATGAGGGTGGTGGTTGCCTGAATTCAGCCGCCGAGGTTGCGGCGGACTTGGCAAGCAGGGCGTTTTTCACAAGCTCGCCACCTCTTTGGGCCATGTGGTAACGAGGTGGACAAATGCTGAGCAAATTCGGCCCAAGCACGGTCTTAGCCATAGTTTTCGGGGTGCTGCTCGCGGTGCTGGCATTCATCCCGGTGGCGGCGGTCCGGTATCGGCGGACCGGGAAGTTGCGGCTGCTGGACATCGCCCTGCTGCTGGGCTGCGCCATCTATTCAATGGCGCTGTGGACGTACACGCTGGTCCCGATACCGGAGACCTTGGATTACAAATGCGCCACGATGAATCTGCAGCCGTTCTGGTTCATCGAAGACATCGCCCGCAGCGCCGCAAAAGCCGGTGGGCTGCGCCTCAACAACCCGCAACTGCTGCAAGTGGTGTTCAATGTCATCCTCTTCATGCCGCTGGGAGCGTTCATCAGGCTACTCTTCCGCAAGGGCGCCATCGTGGCGACGGCTCTCGGCCTGCTGATCTCCACCATCATCGAAGTCACCCAGCTGACTGGGAATTTCGGCATCTTCCCCTGCGCCTACCGTTTCTTCGACGTGGACGATCTGAGCATGAACACCCTCGGCGCGCTATTGGGCTCGCTGGCGATCATCCCGTTCGCCCGGCTGTTCCAGCAAAAGCAGGCATCGCGGGTGGACACTGTGACGGCGGGGAGGCGTATCGTCGGAGTGTTCGCAGACATTTTGGTGATTTTCTTCCTGACTCTGACCATGATAATGACCAGCCAGACAGTGCAGCTCTATCTGTTCCCATCCTTGGCTGAATGGCCCGATGGCATTGTCTACCAGCTTGTCCCGCTGTTCCCCGCCTTCGCATTGGAATTCCTCTGGGTGCTCGTCGATGGCCGAACGTGCGGGGAGGCAATCGTCGGCCTGCGCCCGATTGAAGGCTCTTGGCCCCTGCTGCGCCGAGTGCTGAAATTCGCCACCGGAGTCGGGTTGTTCATGGTGCTGAGCATGGTTTCGTCGTCGTACACCATGCCCTGCCTGGCGGTGTTCAGCCTTGCCAGCCTGCTGCTGATCATCGTAACCCCCGACCACAGGGGTTTGAGCGGGCTGATTTCCGGGATGCCGATGGGCGTCGCGCCAGAACGGCAGCCCGACGCGAAAGCCAGCCCCAATCCCCCAGCGGACCACTGCAGACGCAGGTAGCCAAGCAGGGGCGGGGAATGGAATACACTTCGTCGGGTGAGTGAATTCGAGCTTATCCATTCCGGCAAAGTGCGCAGGCTCTACCGCTGGAGCGACACTGAGATTCTGCTAGTCGCAACGGACGCCATCTCCGCGTTCGATTTCGTCCTGGACACCCCGATACCGGGCAAAGGGAAGGTGCTCACCGGGCTGTCGCTGTGGTGGTTCTCCCAATTGGCCGATTTGGGCATCGCTAACCACGTCGTCAGCGCGGACGTGCCAGTAGAATTCGCCGGTCGCGGCGTCATAGTGGAAAAACTGCAGATGGTGCCGGTGGAGGCCATCGTGCGCGGCTACCTCACCGGGTCGGGGCTGGCGGAATACCGCAAGTCGCAGACCGTCTGCGGGCTGGGCCTGCCCGCCGGGCTGGTGGACGGCTCGAAGCTGCCGGAGCCGATCTTCACCCCCTCCACCAAAGCCGAAATCGGCCAGCACGACGAGAACATCAGCTTTGAACGCCTCACCGACCTCATCGGCACCGACTTGGCCGACCGGGTGCGCGAGGCGGCGTTGGCGGTCTACAGCAGAGCCGAAGAACTCGCCCGGACGCGGGGCATCATCCTGGCCGACACCAAATTCGAATTCGGCTTGCGCGGCGACGGCACGCTGGTGCTGGCCGACGAAGTGCTCACCCCGGACTCGTCCCGTTTCTGGGATGCCAGGCTTTGGGCGCCCGGAGGGCCACAGCCGAGCTTCGACAAGCAGTACGTGCGCGATTGGCTGAGCAATGAGTCGGGCTGGGACAAGGCCTCCGACACGCCGCCGCCGCCACTGCCCGCCGAAGTGGTGGAAGCCACCCGGACCCGCTATTTGGAGGCATACGAACGCCTCACCGGGAATCGGCTGGCTGAGGGCTGAACCGCGTTGGGCAACCCATCGGCATTGGCATCTGGCTAGCACCTGGTTAGCACCGGGCTGGCCGCCGCGCCGCCTTTTCGGCGGTGGGCTTTACGACTGGTTGGGCCTTGGGAGCACGGCTGCTTTTAGTCGTTATGTCGATAAAGTTATTTATCGGGTAAAAGTTCCACGATCCGGCCCAGGTCGTCTTGCCCGGAGAAATCGACCACGATCCGGCCCCGCTTGGCCGAGCCGGAAATCTTCACCCTGGTGTCCAGCCTTTCCGACAAGCGGGCGGCGATGGCGTCCAATTCGGCTGAACGCGCCGCTGCCGCCCGCTGCGCCCTGCGTTTCGGCGTGGGGATGCCAAGCGTCACCAATTCTTCGGTGCTGCGCACTGAAAGCCCTTCGGCAACGATCCTGCTGGCCAGTATTTCCATAGCGGCGGCGTCGGCCAGCCCGAGCAGGGCGCGGGCGTGCCCAGCGCTCAAAACGCCAGCCGCCACCCGGCGCTGCACAGAGCTGGGCAACGACAGCAAACGGATGGTGTTGGAAATCTGCGGGCGCGAACGTTTCACCCGCCGCGCCAATTCGTCTTGGGTGCAGCCGAAGTCGGAAAGCATCTGCTGATAGGCGGCCGCCTCCTCCAGCGGGTTGAGTTGCACCCGGTGCAGGTTCTCCAGCAGGGCGTCGCGCAAGAGGTCGTGGTCCTGGGTGCGGCGGACGATGGCCGGGATGGAGCGCAGCGCCGCCAACTGGGCCGCGCGGAACCGGCGCTCGCCCATCACCAATTCGTACTTCCCGTCTGGCAAAGGCCGGACCACGATCGGCTGCAGCAGCCCGACCGCCTTGATTGACTCGGCCAATTCGTTGAGCGATTCCTCGTCAAAGACCGTCCGGGGTTGCTTCGGATTGGGGCCGATGGCCTCCAGTGGAATCTCCTCGAAGCGGGCGCCGGCTGGAGGCTGGGCCAGATTTCCACCAGGGGCCAAAGCTGGATCGGTGCGCTGGAGCAGGTCGCCCAGCCCCCGACCCAGGCCGGTGCGCGTTCTAGCTGCGCTCATTGCTGTCCTCCGATTCCTTGGGAAGCGATCTCCCGGGCGGCGGCCAGATAAGCCTGCGCCCCCGCCGAGGAGAATTGGTAGTTGATGACCGACTGTCCGAAACTGGGCGCCTCTGCCACCCGCACTGAACGCGGGATGGTCGCTTCCAGGGTCTGGAGGGGGAAGTACTTCCGCACTTCCGCTGCGACTTCGTTGGAAAGTTTGGTGCGGGAGTCGTACATTGTCAGCAGCACGGTGGACAGGCTCAATCCGGCGTTCATCGAATTGGTGACCAACTCGATGGTGCGCAGCAATTGGGTCACCCCTTCCAGCGCGTAGTACTCGCACTGGATCGGGATGAGGATTTCTTTCGCCGCCACCAGCGCGTTCACGGTGAGCAGCCCCAACGACGGCGGGCAATCGATGAACACGTAGTCAACCGCCGCCTGCAGTAAGAATTTGCGCAAGGCGTGGAGCAATTGGCTCTCTCTGGCCAGGGTGTTGACCAGGCTGATTTCCGCCCCGGCGAGGTCGATGGTCGCTGGCAAGACCCACAGGTTCGACGCCTCTGGAGAACGCTGCAAGAGATCGGCGATATTCCCGCCGTTCAGCACCTCATAAGTGCCCTGCATCCCTTCCGCGTGTTCGGCGCCGAGCGCCGTGGAAGCATTCCCCTGCGGATCAAGGTCGATCACCACGGTGCGCAGCCCGCACTTCGCCAGCGCGGTCGCCAGATTCACCACTGTGGTCGTCTTGCCGACCCCGCCTTTCTGGTTGGCGACGACGATGATCCGGGTCTCCGCTGGACGAGGCAGAGTGGGCGTTTCCCGTGAAACATTCTCCAAGTCGTCGGGTTCCACCGATCCGCCGTCATCAAATTCGGGCCGGTCATATGCGATTCTGCGCGCTGCCGCAGTCATTGGCTCACCTCCGGTGACAAGTGTTTCATGTGAAACAACGCGGACACCACCTTACGCATGGAAATGCGCCCAGCCACTGGCCAGCGAGCAGTAGAAAAGCCGCTGTGCCATCCCGCAACGCGCGTCTTCGCAGGCCTGGCTCCGAGTTTCCCCCAAGGCGTTATGCGGGTGACCGGCAACGCAGTACCGCTTACGCGGGGAACATTTGCTCGCCAGCCCGCAGCATATAACTGGCAACAGGGAAGCTGCGTCGTGTGGCAAGGTGGACAGGGTGCGGATTGGTGTCGCAATAGATGAGAACGGGATGGCTCGGACCGTTTTCCCGGTCGATGGCGATGGGGTAGAGTTTGAGCGCCCGCAAGGCATCCGGCGCAAACGCCCGTTCGGCTGGGACAAGAAAGTGATGTACTGAAATGGCTAACAAAATAGTGCAAGAGCAACGCGAGCTTGCCTACGAGCTTGCCAAAGTGGTCAAGAAAGTCACCGGGAAAAAGTCTGAGGCGCTTTGGTTCGCAACCTGCGGAGAGCCGTACCTTGCCCTGGAGGGCGAACTTTGGGAACTTGATGGCCGTGCGGAGGACCATCCCGTTGTGCAGCGTGCCCGCGAGCTTTATGAGCGGGTCAGCCGCCTGCCGTAAACGCTGGCTTGCCTGTCCGCATCTTTTGGGATCACCCCCGCTTACGTTGGGCCACTCTTTGCGGAACTGGATTTCCACGGCAGGCTCTGCCCTCACCACCGCCGGTCGGCACCTTGCTGAAAGCCAAGCCCCGGTTTCGCGGGCATTATTAGCTGAGGCAAGCGTCGTTGTTGAAGCAAACAATGCGCCAGCGGAGGCATTGGCTCTGCAGGACAGGGGTTATCATCAACTATGACCTTGGCCGATACCGC